>NZ_JBFAEO010000002.1:285694-362977 GCF_040642015.1 Actinosynnema sp. NPDC020468 | reverse complement strand
ACGACGTCGTGGGACCAGGCGCTTCGTCGTGTCACGCCCGCAACGCGCGGTCCAGGAACGCGACCGCGAGGTCGACCACCGGGTTCGGGTCGACGCCCAGCAGCACGTGGTCCGCGCCGGGTACCGGCACCAGTTCCACCGACGCGCCCACGGCCACCAGCGCGTCCGCCAGCGCCCGGCTCTGCGCGAACGGGACCACGCGGTCCTGCTCGCCGTGCACCAGGAGCAGCGGCGGCGCGTCCGGCCGCACGTGCGTGACGGGACTCGCCGACCGGGCTTCGCGGACCCGTTCCGGCACGGGACCGCCCAGCAGCAACGATTCCGGCGAGGTCGGCTCGTCGTGCCCCATCGTCGCGAGGTCGGCCGGACCGTAGAAGTCCACGACCGCGCGCACCTCGCCGGTGCCCTCGGTGACGCCGTTGCCACCCTCGGACTCCGCGTCGGCGCCGGTCAGCGCGAGCAGCGCGGCCAGGTGACCGCCCGCCGACTCGCCCCACGCGCCGATCCGGTCGGTGTCGAGGCCGAGCGGCCCGCCGAACCGGCGCAGCCAGCGGACCGCCGCCTTCACGTCGTGCAACTGGCCGGGGAACGGCGTTTCTCCGCTGAGCCGGTACTGGACGCTCGCGAACGCCATCCCCGCGTCGAGCACCAGCCCGGCGGCGCGCCGGACCCACGGCGGCGACCCGACGTGCAGGTGCGACCCGCCGAGCCACGCGCCGCCGTGGATCCACACGACCACCGGCACCGGACCGGATACGCGCGGCACGGTCAGGTCCAGGGTCAGCGGGCGGAACCCCGGCACGACGGCGTACCCGACGTCCCGGTAGCGGTCGTGGCCGTCGGGCGTCGGCTCGGCGGGTGGCGGTGCGAAGAACCGCGGTGCGGGCGGCATACCGGTCATGACACGCCAGTGTCGTAGCCGGCGAGGAAACCGTCCACCTCCGCCAGCACGTCCTCGAACCCGTAGTTGCGGAACGCGTACCCCTTCACCACGAACGGCGCGCCCGCGTAGAACAGCTCGTACTGCTGGTGCCGCCCGGCGAACTCGCTGCCCGACGCGTCCCAGGCCAGCTTGAACAGCTTGATCCGGTCCTGGGCGGGCGTTCCCGGGCTGAACACGTACCGGTCCAGATCCGCCCGGGTTTCCGGACTGGTCAGGTCGTGCACGCTGGAGGGCACCTGGAGCACCCCGCCGCCCACCAGGTCGCGCAGGATCGCCAGCACCCTCGGGTACAGCTCGGCCTGCAACCCCATCGCGCCGTACAACGCGCGGGTGCCCGGCCGCCACAACCCCCGCTCGTCCGGCGCGGCGGTGTACTCGGCCGCCAGCACGGCCGATTCGACCAGCGACACCAACGATGCCAACTCGCCGAGCTTCTCCACCACGCCGGGGAACCTGTCCACCCCGTTGACCGCCGCGACCTTGCGCGCGATGCCCGCCAGGAACTGGAGTTTCACCGAGAACCGGATCTGCGCCTGCCAGTTGCCCAGCACGTGCGCGCCGGTGTCGAAGAACTGCCGCCGCAACCCGGCGACGTCCCGGTAGACGAACACCCGGTCCCACGGCACGAACACGTCGTCGAACACCAGCAACGCGTCGGTTTCGTCAAAGCGCGAGGTCAGCGGGTAGTCGAACGCGCTCGTCGCGGCCGGTGCGTACGGCCGTCGGCACAGCAGCCGAAGTCCTTCCGCGCCAACGGGAATCGCGAAGCTGATCGCGAAGTCGGCGTCCTCCTCGGTGAGGGGCTTGATGCACGACACCAGGATCTCGTCGGCGACCGCGCCACCGGTGGCCAGCATCTGCGCGCCGCGCACCACGATCCCGTCGGGACGCTCCTCGACCACGCCCACCTGGACGAACTCGCCGTCCCACCCCGACGCGGTGGTCGCCCGGGACACCTGGGGCGGGATGATCGCGTAGGACACGTAGAGGCTCTCCGCCGCGACCTTCCGCCGGTACGCCACCACGTTGTCCGCGTAGTCCCCGAACGCCTCCGGGTGGGAGGCGAACGCGGAGAGGAACGCGCCCACGTGGTCCGGGCTGCGACCGACCCAGCCGTGGGTCGACCGGGCCCAGGTCGTCGCCGCCTCGCGGAACGCCGTCAGGTCCTCCCGACTGCGCGGCGGCACGAACAACCGGTTGACCGTCTCCCCCGTGTCCGGGTCGACCACGCCGAAACCGCCGGCCGCGTCGTACAAGCCCGCGATCGTGCGCGCGATCGGCGCGAACGCCGGGTGGTCGGCGACACCGTCGACGGCGCGCCCGTCCACGAAGACGCGGCGATCGTCCTTCAACGCCGCCAGGTACTCGGATCCGCTGCGCATCAGGCGCTCCTCTGCTTCGTCTCGTACGCGTGGGTGAGGACCGGACCGCCCGGCACCTCGAGGTGCACCCGCCAGTACCGCCCGTAGGTGAACTGACCCACGAGCAGTGGCAAGGTGCCGCAGAACAGGACCAGGTCGCCGTCGACCGGCCCCAGCGCGGCGGTCATCCGGTCGAGCAGGTCGACGGGGTGGCGCAGCACGGCGACCCGGCCGCGCTGGTACTGCCAGCCGTCGACGCTGGAGTCGGCCAGCAGCCCATCCCAGTCCACAGTGGACGGATCCGGGCCGAGGTCGACCACCCGGTGGCCCAGCGGTTTGCCGCACGCCGCCTTGCTCGCCGCGATGTCGGCCTTCTCCCGCTCGCGGTCGGTGTGGTCGGACCCGACGCCGAGCAGGTACCGGCCGCCCGTCCGGATGAGCACCGGCTCGACCTCGCCCGAGGTCGACGCGCCGTCCACCGGCAGCACCGCGTCCGTGGTGACCAGCGCCGGGTCGAGGTCGTAGAACGCGGGCACGGTGGCGGGCGGCGGCACGCCGATCGCGGCCAGTTCGTCGATGTGGGCCTGCACGGCGGCGGTGTCGCGCGCGGTGTAGCCCGCGACGACGAGCCTGGCCGGTCGCAGCCGCACCTCCTCGCCGGTGCCGAGCACGTCCAGCGCGATCACGCGGTCACCCGCCCGAACCGCCGGTCCGCGAGCACCGGGAACTCGGCGCGAACCCGGTGCACCACACCGGGATCCACGACGCACGTCGTCACGCCCTCGTCCACGCCGGCCTCCACCAGCACCTCGCCCCACGGGTCGACCACCCGGCTGTGCCCGGCCAACCCGACACCGCCCTGGTCGCCGACCGCGTTGCACGCCACCAGGAGCACCTGCTGCTCCACGGCGCGGCACGAGGTGAACAGCCGCCAGTGCGCGAGCCGGGCGGCGGGCCACGCGGCGGGCACCACGACCGCGTGCGCGCCCCGGTCGACCAGGGCCCGCCACAGCTCCGGGAACCTCAGGTCGTAGCACGTCGTCGCGGCCAGCGGCCCGAAGGCGGTGTCCGCGACCGCCACGTCCTCGCCGGGCGTGAGCAGTTCCGCCTCGCGCGACCGGTAGCCGAACACGTGGATCTTGCGGTAGGTGTGCGCGAGCGTGCCGTCCGGCGCGACCAGCACGGCGGTGTTGAACAGCCGCCCTGCGGCGTCCCGCTCCACGACGCTGCCCAGGTGGACGTGCGCGCCGAGGTCGGCGGCCCACTCGCGGGCGGCGGCGACCGTCGGCCCCTCCAGCGGTTCGGCGTGCTCCTCGTAGGAGTCGAACGCGAAGTAGCCGGCGGCCCACAACTCCGGCAGCACGACCAGGTCGGCGCCCCTGGCCTCCGCGACGAGCCGACCGACCCGGCGTCGACGCGCGTCGGGCGACTCCTCGGGCGGGCTCGCGACCTGCACGAGCGCGATCTTCATGGCAGTTCCCCAACTCTGGTAGACAGCATGCATACAACCGGTGGGCAGACGGCGCCCACGGCGGCGAACGGGAGTGGCGCGAGCTAGCGGGCCGGAGCCCAGTCCAGGACGTCGAGCGCACCGTTGGCGGCGAACTCGCCCACGTTCGCGACGCCCTTGGCGAACACGTAGTTGCGCACCGTCGCGATCGGCAGGAACCAGGCGCGATCCACCACGGTCCGGTTGAAGGCCGCGGCCGCGGCGGCCTGCTGCTCCTCGGGCGCGGCGGCCAGCGTCGCGAACGCCCGGTCGATCTCCTCGTCCGAGCTCTGGAACGGGTTGAGCGGCGAGGCCGCGCCGGTGATGTTGAACAGCGCGCTGGCAAACAGCGGCGTGCTGAGCCGGAACGTGGTCGCGGAGAACTTCCGGGACGACAGGTCGGCCACGTACCGGTTGAGGTCGTTGCCGTCGGTCTGCACGGTGACGTCCACCCCGACCTTGCCCAACTGGTCCACCACGGCCTGGGACGCGGTGTTCATGCCGAACGTCAGCAGGTCGACCAGCTGGAACGAGATCCCGTCCGGGTAGCCGGCCTCGGTCAGCAGCCTGCGCGCCGCCGACGGGTCGTACTTCGTCAGGTCGTCCAACGCCGGGTCGTGGCCGTCCGTGCCGTCCGGCGCGATCTGGCCGACGGCGCTGTACCCCGCGCCCAGCGCGGCGGCCACCGCGTTCCGGTCCACGGCGTGGTTGAGCGCCTGCCGCACCTTCACGTCGCCCAACCCGGGCGTGGTCTGCCCGTCCCGGTCGACCAGGTACAGCGCCAGCACGCCGGGGTTGCCCTCCAGCACCGACGCCCCGGACGCCTTCGCCTGGTCCGCGAGCGTGGCCGTGGCGTTGAGGTTCACGTCGACCTGGCCGCTCGCCAGGGCCTGCACCGCCGAGTTCGGGTCCGGCACCACGCGGACGAGGACCTTCTCGTACCGCTGGAGTTCCGGCCGGTAGTAGTTCGGGTTCTTGACGAACGCGTAGTGGTCGCCCGCGATCGTGCCCGCCGGGTCGAGCGTGTACGCGCCGGCACCGAACGTCCTCGAGGTCAGCTGCGCCGGGTCGGCGAGACCCGTCGGACTGATCACGTCGCCCCAGTTCACCAGCTGGCTGAACACGTACGGCAGGATCGGGTTGGGCTTGTCCAGCGCCACCCGCACCTTGTCGCCGTCCGCGGTCACGTCGGTGATGCCGGTCAGGAACGGCTTCATGGAGCCGCCGTTGGCCAGGTAGTACTTGAGCGTGCCGACCACCGAGGCCGCGTCGACGGGCGTGCCGTCGGCGAACTTCACCCCGGGCCGCAGGGTCATCTCGAACAACCGGTTGCCCGTGCCGACGTAACCCCACTCGGTGGCGAGCGCGGGGGTGAACGAGCCGTCGGACTCGGCGCGGATCAGCGGCTCGTAGGACAGCCAGTGCACGATGCCCTGGACGCCCGAGCCGTTCTTGGCGGGGTCGAAGTTCTCCGGCGGCGCGGGCAGCGCGATGACGAGCGTGTCGTCGGTGGCCGCCGCGTTCGTGATGCCCGAGCAGCCGGCGGCGAGCAGCGCGCACACCGCCAGGAGGGCGAGTCTGGTTCTCATGGGTGGGTCCTTCCCGGACGGGTCACGCCGCGTCCGTGGTGCGGTTCGCCCGGCGCTGGGCACGCCGTCGGGCCTGGGCTTCGGGGTCCGCGACGGGCGCGGCGGCGAGCAGTGCCCGCGTGTAGGGGTGACGGGGTTCCTCGGTGACGTCCCGGACGCGGCCCTCCTCCACGATCCGGCCGTGGCGCAGCACCACGACGCGGTCGCAGACGTGCCGGACGACGGCCAGGTCGTGCGTGATGAACAGGTAGGACAGGCCGTGCTCGGCGCGCAGGTCGGCGAGCAGGTTGAGCACGTGGGCCTGCACGGACAGGTCGAGCGCGCTGACCGCCTCGTCGCAGAGGAGCAACCGGGGCGAGGGCACGAGCGCGCGGGCGATGGCGATCCGCTGGAGCTGCCCGCCGGAGAACTGGTTCGGGTAGCGGCCCACCACGTCCGGGTCGACGCCGACCCGGGTCAGCATGGCCGAGACCCGGTGGCGCGCCTGGGTTTTCGAGGTGCCGGCGGGCAGCGTCTCGGCCACCGCCTGGCCGATGGTCCGGCGCGGGTTGAACGACAGGTACGGGTTCTGGAACACGACCTGCACGACGCCCGCGAGCGCCCGCCGCGCCGCGCCCCGCAGGTGGGTGGTGTCCTCGCCGTCGATCCGGATCGTGCCGCCGGACACCGGGACGAGCCCGAGCACGGCCTTGCCGAGCGTGGTCTTGCCCGAGCCGGACTCGCCGACCAGGCCGACGCTGGCGCCGGGCGGGATGCTCAGCGACACGCTCTCCAACGTGGGCGGCGCGGACCGGCCGTACCGGACCTCGAGATCGGTGACGTTCAGCAGTGGTCGCACGCGCGCACTCCGCTCTGCTCGGGGGTTCCGCCGACCGGGACTCGCCGCCCTCGGGGAGGTTCGGCGTTCGCCCCGCGGCTCGGGCACCGCGATCCGGCCGGTGCGGGTGGGCACCGCGAGGGGGTTCCGCCAACCGGCACCCACCGCCTTCGCGCGAGGGTCGCGTCCGCCCCGCGGCGGCGCAGTCCGACCGCCACGCCTGAGACCAGCGACGATTCGGCAGGTACCAGACAGGCCGCATCCACCCCACGACACCGCGATCCGACCGCCACACCAGAGACCAGCGGCGATTCGGCGGGTACCAGACGGGCCGCGTCCACCCCACGGCACCGCGATCCGGCCGTCATGCCCGCGCCCCGATCGGCTGCCTCGGGTGCAGGCAGCGATACCCCGCCGCGCCCAGGGGTTCGGTCGTCATCCGCACCGGTCCCGCCTTGCACTCGGCGGTCGCGAAGGCGCAGCGCGGCGCGAAGCGGCACCCGATCGGTCTGCGGCCCGGTGGCGGCACGACGCCCGGCACCACCGGCAGTCGGGTGCCCGGCTCGGCCGCGCCCGGGTCCGCCGCCAGCAACGCCCGCGTGTACGGGTGGCGTGGCGCGGAGAACACCCGGTCCACCGCCGTGCGCTCCACGACCTGGCCCGCGTACATCACCACGGCCGTGTCGCAGGTGTCCGCGACCACGCCCCAGTCGTGCGTCACGATCAGCAGCGCCATGCCGGTCCGCTCGCGCAGTTCGCGCAGCAGGTCCAGCACCTCCGCCTGCACCGTCACGTCCAGCGCGGTCGTCGGCTCGTCGGCCACCAGCACCGCCGGGTCGCCTGCCAGCGCCCGCGCGATCGACACCCGCTGCGCCATGCCGCCGGACAGCTGGTGCGGGTAGCGGCCCAGCACGTCCGCCGGCAGGTGCACGTCCTCCACCAGTTCCAGCACCCGCCGGTCGACCTCCGCCTTCGTGGCCCGGTGGTGCGCCCGCACGGCCTCCCGCAGTTGATCACCGACGGTGAACAGCGGGTCCAGCGAGGCGACCGGGTCCTGCGCGATGTAGGCGATGCCGCTCCCCCGCACCGCCCCCATGCCGCGCTCGTCGAGCCCGAGCAGGTCCGCGCCCCGGTACCGCAACGCCGACGCGGTCACCACCGCGCCCGGCGGCAGCAGGCGCAGCACGGCCGAGATCGCCATCGTCTTGCCGCAGCCGGACTCGCCGACCAACCCGACCGCGCCGCCGCGGTGCAGGTCGAAACCCACGCCCTCGACCAGCGCCGTGCCGTCCTCCAGTCGCACGGACAGGTCGCGCACCGACAGCACGGCGGTGTCGTCCGGCGCCGAGGTCGGCGGCTCGGCCGGGCCCACCGGCGTCCGCATCCGCCGCCACGACAGGGTTTCCGACCCCGCTCGGTCGTCGGAGGCGTCCCGCAGCACGTCGCCGAGCAACGCGCACGCGATCGCGGTCAGGGCCACCACGCCACCGGTGGGCACGAGCATCCACGGCTGCCGGTAGATCGCCTGGGACGCCTCCGCGATCAACCCGCCCCAACTCGGCTCCGGCGGCTGCACGCCCAGTCCCAGGAACCCCAGCGACGCCTCGACCAGCAGCGCGGACCCGGCGATCAGCGACACCAGCGAGATCACCGGTCCCGCGACGGCCGGCAGCACGTGCCGCGCCAGCACCCTCGGCGTGGTCAACCCGGCGACCCGCGCCGCCGCCACGTACGGCTCCTCGCGGACGTGCCGCGTCGACGCGCGCACCACCCGGGCCAACCCGGCCGAGGACAGCGCGCCCAACGTGATCATCGCGGCGGACTCGTCGTGCGGGAAGATGGCCAGCACCACCAGCAGGATCACCACGGTCGGCATGGACAGCAGCAGGTCGCTCGTCCGCAGCACCACCCGGTCCAGCAGCCCGCCCCGGTAGCCCGCGAGCACCCCGAGCAGGCACCCCAGCACCACGTACACCAGCAGCGCCTCGCCCACCACCAGCAGGCTCACCCGGCCGCCGTGCAGCACCCGGCTCAGCACGTCGCGGCCGAGCTGGTCGGTGCCGAGCCAGTGCGCGCCGGTCGGTCCACTGTAGACGGATGCCAGGTCCTGGGCGCGCGGGTCGTACGGCGCGACCAGGTCGGCGACCAGGCAGGCGAGCACCACCAGCGCGAGCCACCCGAGGCACACCACGCCGACGGGGCGGCGCAGCACGGTCCGGAACACGCTCATCGGGTCACCGCCTGCGGCGTCAACCACGCGGTCACCACGTCGACCAGCACGTTGACCACGATCACCAGCACGGTGAAGCACAGCACCACGCCCTGGAGCACCGGCAGGTCGTGCTGCGCGGCGGCGGTCACGGTCAGCTGGCCGAGGCCGGGCAGCGCGAACAGCTGCTCCACCACCACCGAACCGCCGAGCAACCCGATCAGCACCACGCCGAACACCGACACCACGGGCACCGCCGCGTTCTTGGCCGCGTGCCGGAACACGATCCGCCGCGCGGACAACCCGTTGGCGCGCAACGCCCGCACGTACCCGCGCCCGAGCACCTCCACCATCGCGCCCCGGACCTGCTTGGCCACCACGGCGATCCCGCCGGCCGCCAGGCACAGCACCGGCAGCACCAGCGACAGCGCCCACCGGTCCGGCGCCTGGACCAGCGGCACGTACCCGGTCACCGGGAACCACGCGAGCCCCACCGCGAACACCAGCACCAGCACCAGGCCGAGCCACGGCGTCGGCACGCTCATCGCGACCACCGACACCCCGTCCACCGCCTTCGCGGGCGCACCGCCGCGCAACGCGCCGAACAACCCCAGCGCGCACCCGACGACCGCGATCACCAGTGCCGCCAGTACCAGCAGCGAGAGGCTGACCGCGAGCCGGGAGTCCACGATCGCGCTCACCGACTCGCCGGTGAACAGCGACCGGCCGAGGTCGCCGCGCACCGCGCCGGTCAACCACGTCCAGTACTGCTCGACCAGCGACCGGTCGAGCCCGAGCTTGGCGCGCAGCTCGGCGTAGGCGAGCGGGTCGGTGTTGGTGCCGAGCACCACCCGCGCCGCGTCGCCCGGCGTCAACCACGCGAGCAGGAACGTCAAGGCGGACAACAGGAACAGCAGCGGCACCGACCACAGCAGCCGGCCCGCGACCAGCCGGATCACGGCTCGCCGCCGCAGCGCGGCACGGTCGGCAGTCGCACGGCGGTGCCCGGCAGCACCCTGGCCCTGATGTCCGAAGTGGACTCGTCGGCCCGGGTGAGCGTCACCCCGAGCCGCAGCACGTCGCCGGGTTCCAGGTGCAGGTGCACCGGGTAGATCTCGACGTCGGCGGTGAACGGCCCGGCGGGCAGCGGCTCCGCGCGGTCGTGCGGGTGCCACGGCACGACCACGCCGCCGTCCGGCGCGAGGACGCTGCGCTCCCGGTCGACCGCCCGGTGCGACAACCGCAGCCGACCCTCGGTCACCTGGGTCGCCTCTCCGTCGCGCACCAGCGAGATCCGCGCGTGCAGGTCGGCGTCACCGCACCCCTCGACGTCGAGCGCCGCGGTCAACCCGACCTGGCCCAGCAACCGGGTCGGCTCGGTGATCGGCAGGTCGAACGCGGCCAGCTCACCCCACAGCCGCATGCCCGAGCCGGTCGCCAGGTCCACCACCAGCGGCACCGTCGTCGGCGGCGCGAACGGCGTGGTGGCCAGGCCTTCGGCCACCGGGACCTCCACGGGTTCGGCGACCGGCGACCAGGTGTCCCAGGTCGGTTCGGGCAGCGCGGCCAGGGTTTCCCACTCGTCGGTGCCGAACACCGCCAGCCGGACGTTGTCCTCGGTCGGGTCGGGACCCTCGTCGCGCAGCCAGAACCCGAACCAGGCGGCCAACTCGGCGGCCAGTTCCGGACCGACGGTCGGCTCATGGCTCCAGTTGCCGACGAACAGCCGCTTCGGCGCGGCGCTGGAGGCGAACCCCCGCACCGTGCCGCGCAGGAAGTAGTCCCGCCAGCCGCCGACGAACAGCGCGGGCGTGACGAGTTCGGCGAAGTCCACCGACGTGCGGTGGAACAGGTCGCCGTCGAACTCCGACTCGAGCAGGTCGACGTAGAAGTGCCGGAGACCGGCCTTGCGGGTGGCCGCGCGCTGGGCGTTGAGGAACGCGCCCGCGCCCCAGGCGGTGTGCGACGGGATGCCGCCGCGCTTCCACATGTCGCGGTAGGTGTCGGTAGGCGCGATCCACGGCGTGACGCACCGCAGGCCGCGCGGTTTCCGGGTGGCGATCAGGAGTTGGTTGATCCCGGAGTACGAGCCGCCGGCCAGCGCCGTGCGACCGGTGCAGAACACCTGGTCCGCGGTCCACTCCAGCAGTTCGGCGCCGTCCTCGATCTCACGCGGCGACAGCACGCCCTCGTACGGCCCGGTCGAGGCGCCGAACCCGCGCGCGTCGGCGACGAGGTGGTGGCAGCCCGCGTCGAGCACGGTGCGGGTGAGGTCCTCGAACTGGCCGGACTCCTTGCGGTACGGGGTGATCGTGACGACGACCGGCGCGGGTTCCGGTCCGGCGCGGTGCAGCAGCGCGGCGAGCACCGCGCCGTCGCCCACCGGGATGGCGAGTTTTTCGGGCATGGCGAAGAGACCTCGTGTTCGGGAGAGGGGAAGGCGGTGGTGGCTCAGGAGATCCAGGGCGCCGGGGCGTGCCCCCGGTCGAGGACGTCGCCGAACCGGCCGCGCAGGAAGCCGAGCGGTTCGCCGTCGCGTTCGCAGACCGCCTGGACGTGCCCGAGCACGACCTCGTGGTCGCCGGCCGTGAAGTGGCGCTCCACCAGGCATTCCAGGTGCGCGAAGGCGTCCGGCACGACCGGGACGCGGTGCCGGCCCGTGGTGACGTCGAGCCCGTCGAAGTGGTCCTCGCCCCGGCGGGCGAAGCGCAGCGCCAGGTGCTCCTGGCGGCTGGAGAGGATGCTGACCGCGAACCGCCCGGCCGCGATGACGGCGTCGGTGCTGCGCGCGCCGGTCGTGAGGCACACCAGCAGCAGGGGCGGGTCGAGGGAGACGGAGGTGAGCGAGTTGACGGTCATGCCGTGCGGCGTGCCGTCGGGCGTCGCGGTCGTCACGACGGCGACGCCGGTGGCGAAGCGGCCCATCGCGCGACGCATGGTCAAGGGGTCGACGGGTGCCGTCGTCGGGATCATGGGTCCCTCCAGGGAGGTCTAGGTCCGGTAGCGGACCTCGAAGGTGAGGACGCCCTCGTCGGTGCGCCACGGTCCGTGCGGCATGCCGGGCGGCCGGCAGGCGTACATGCCGGCGGTGAACGTCCGGTCGAGGGTCACATCGGTGAACGAGCCCTCCAGGATGTAGACCTCCTCCCAGAAGTCGTGCCGCTGCACGCCCATCGCCGAGGAGTCCGCGCCGGGCTCGTAGCGCAGGATCCTGGTGGCCACACCGGTGTCCGGGTCGGCGGACAGCACCCGCTCGGTGATCGCGGGGTCGTCACCCGGGCAGACGGTGAACGGCACGTCGGTGACGGGGAAGAACTCGTGCTCCGGTTTGCTCATCGGGACTCCGTGTCGTAGCCGGTGAGGAAGGTGTCGACCTCCGCGAGCGCGGTGTCGAAGTCGAAGTTGCGGAACGCGTGCCCCTTGGCCACGAACGGCGCGCCCGCGTAGAACAGCTCGTACTGGTGGTGCCGCCCGGCGAACTCGCTGCCGGTGGCGTCCCACGCGAGCTTGAACAGCTTGATCCGGTCCGGCGCGGGCGTTCCCGGGCTGAACACGTACCGGTCCAGGTCGACCCGGGTTTCCGGACTCGTCAGGTCGTGCACGCTGGAGGGCACCTGGAGCACTCCCCCGCCGACGAGTTCGCGCAGCACGCCGAGCACCCGCGGGTACACCTCGGCCTGCAACCCCATCACCCCGTACAGCGGCTGCGCGGCCGGTCGCCACAGGCCGCGGTCGTCGGGCGCGGCGGTGTACTCGGCCGCCAGCACCGCCGATTCGACCAGCGACACCAACGACGCCAGCTCACCCAGTTTCTCCACCACGCCGGGGAACCTGTCCACCCCGTTCACCGCCGCGACCTTGCGCGCGAGGCCCGCCAGGAACCGCAGCTTCACCGAGAACCGGATCTGCGCCTGCCAGTTGCCCAGCACGTGCGCGCCGGTGTCGAAGAACTGCCGCCGCAAGCCCGCCACGTCCCGGTAGACGAACACCCGGTCCCATGGCACGAACACGTCGTCGAACACCACCAGGGCGTCCGTCTCGTCGTACCGCGAGGTCAGCGGGTAGTCAAACGCGCTCGTGGCCGCGGGCGCGTACGGGCGACGGCAGTGCAACCGCAACCCGGGGGTCGCGACCGGCACCGCGAAGCTGATCGCGAAGTCGGCGTCCTCCTCGGTGAGGGGCTTGATGCACGACACCAGGATCTCGTCGGCGACCGCGCCACCCGTGGCCAACATCTGCGCGCCGCGCACCACGATCCCGTCCGCGCGCTCCTCCTTGACCCCGACCTGGACGAACTCGCCGTCCCACCCCGACGCCGTGGTCGCCCGCGATACCTGGGGCGGGATGATCGCGTACGACACGTAAAGACTCTCCGCCGCGACCTTCCGCCGGTACGCCACCACGTTCTCCGCGTACTCCCCGAACGCCTCCGGGTGCGCCGAGAACGCCGCCAGGAACGCGCCCACGTGGTCCGGACTCCGACCGACCCAGCCGTGCGTGTGCCGGGCCCACGTCGTCGCCGCCTCGCGGAACGCCGTCAGGTCCTCCCGACTGCGCGGCGGCACGAACAACCGGTTGACCGCGAGCCCGGTTTCCGGGTCGGGCACACCGAACCCCGCGGCGAGGTCGAACAGCTCCGCGATCGTGCCCGCGATCGGCGCGAACGCCGGGTGGTCGGCCACGTCGGCCACCACCGAGCCGTCCAGGTGGATCCGGCGGTCGTCCGTCAACGCCGCCAGGTAGTCGGATCCGGTGCGCATGGCCTTCTCGCTCTCAGTCGGACAGCCGCAGGGCGACGAGCGTGCTCGCCAGGTGGGCCGCCGACGCGCGGCCGGCCTCCTCCGGGTCGCCCGACCGCAGGGCCGTGATGATGGCGGTGTGCTCGTCCAGCACCCGGCGCGCGCGGTCGGCGCTGTTGGACACCGCGCGCAACCCCATCCGGACCTGGCGTTCCCGCAGCGACTCGTAGAAGGCGGCCAGCACGGCGTTGCCCGCCCTGCGCACGATCGTGCGGTGGAACTCGCGGTCGCGCTCGATGAACGCGAGCGGGTCGGCGATCGCCGCCTCCTGCTCGGCCACCAGCTCCTCCAGCTGCGCCACGAACCCGTCCTCGACGGGCACGACGCGCTTGACGCACCAGTCCTCCACCAGGCCGCGGGCCTCCATCACCGACCGCACCTCGACGTCGGAGATGGGCGGCACGAACGCGCCCTTCTTGGGCAGGATCTGGAGGAACCCCTCCGCCTCCAGCCGCAGCAGCGCCTCCCGCACCGGGGTGCGCGAGGTTCCGGCCGCCTGCGCGACGCCGGACTCGGTGAGGAACGTGCCGTCGTCCGGCGGCAGGGTCGCGATGTGCTGCTTCAACCACCGGTAGGTGGTGTCCTGCGCCGAGCCCGTGGCTGGTGAACTGCTCATGGACGAGATGTATACAAGCCGTCCACAAGCCGCGCAAGACCTCGTGACCCACCCGCGACCTGCCGGACCCGTCGCACCGCGCGGCCGCACTGCTGCGGATCGGGGTCCCGGCTCCGGCGCCCCGCGTCCGGCGATCCGGCGGGCGACCCCGGAAACCCTTGTCCCCCAGCGGTTCCCCTACCGGAACCGGGCGCTCCGGGAAAGGCCCTCCGGGCTCGCGCACAAGGGACTTTGGTCCCTGCGGACGGCCCTCGCACGCGCCGATGCACGGGAGGTCACCTCGGGAGAGGAGAAACCATGTTCCACCGCAAAACCCACGCCGCGGTCGCCAGGTACCTGGACGCGGTGGTGGCCGCACTGCGCGGCGCGGGCGTCGGAGTGACCAGCCTGGAGGTCGACTTCAGCCCGACCAGCGCGACCTCGGCCAGGCTGACCGCCGCCCACCTCGACCTCCGCTGGCACGAGCAGTCCGGCTGGACGACGGCCGACGGCCTGGCCGCGCCGGCCGACCAGAGTCCGGCGTTGGTCGCGCTGGACGTCGTCCGCACCCGCTGACGCGACCAACCGCGTCACACCCCCACCCAGTCGCCCGGCCACCGGCGAATCCACACCACCTCGTCGTGCGGATCGATCTCGCGCAGCTCCGTGGTGTCGAAATCGCGGGGACCCGACGCCGTGTGGAGCGTCAGGGACTCGTGGTAGACGAAGTGGTCGGTGAGGATCCAGTCGGTGCCGCTGCCCGCCGACTCCCACCGGCCGCGCCACAGCCGGGTTTGCGCCGCGGTCGCGGGCTCGACCAGTTGGAGCCGGTCGCAGGCGACGCCCCGCGCGCCCAGGACCACCGCGCACAGGTGGGCGAGCACGCCGCAGTCCACGAACTCGGCCGTCGGCAGGTCGCACCAGGCGGCGGGCCAGCGGGTGGGTCCCCAGCGGAAGTGGTCGAACACCCAGGAGAGCCCGTACGCCGTCACGTCGCCGGTACGCCGGTGGGCGCGGTCGACCGACAGCAGCCACCCGACGGTGTCGAGGCACTCGGCGCAGCCGGGGTGGGTCACCAGTTCCGACGGCGGCAGCTCCGGCGGGCGGACGTCCACCCCGCTCACACGCCGAACCGGTAGCTCATGCTGGCGTCGTACGCGCCGGCGTTCAGGAACAGGAGCCGGTCGCCGCGCTCGAGGCGGTCCGGCAACCCGACCGCCTCGTGCAGGACGTCGTGCTCCATGCACAACCTGCCGTGCACGCGGCCACTGCCCGCGCCCAGGCGGAACCACCGGTCGCCGTGCCGCCACAGCACCGGGTGGACGTGCGAGAGCCAGTCGGGCAGCTCGGCGACGGAGGCGTCGACCACCGCCGCGGCGTGCCCGCGCGACCTGCGCACCTCCAGCACCGTCGCCAGCACGCTCATGCACCTCTCGACCAGGAACTTCCCGGGTTCGACCACCACGCCCCGCAGCGCGCCGGCCGGCACGGACGCGACCACCTCGGACACCGCGGCCGCGTACTCGTGCACCGGGAACCCGGAGGGCCACCCGCCGCCCAGGTCCAGGAGGTCGTGGTCGTGACCACCGCGTTCGAAGGCGGTGCGCGCGAGGTCGACGGCCGACGTCGCCTCGCGCACCCACGCCCTCGCGCCGGTGCGGCTCGCGGCGTGGTGGAAGTGGACACCGGTGACCGGGACGCGGCAGCGGCGCAGAACCCGGACCAGCGCCAGGAACTCGGACCGGTCGGACAGGTCGACGCCGAACCGCGACCGCGCACCCGGCGGTGCCACCCGCACCCCCAGCGTCGCCGCGGTGACCACGCCCCGCTCCACCAGGTCCAGCGTCCGTTCGAGGTCGACCACCGAATCGGCGAAGACGGCGCCGTAGGCGGCCCGGTTCCCGGTGAACCGCCACCACTTCGCGGGGCCGTTGAGCACCAGCCGGTCCGGGTGGAACCCCGCCCCGACCGCACGGGCGGCTTCACCCTGCGAGATCACCTCGGCCAGTCCGCCCGCCCGCTCGACCGCGTCCAGCACGCGGCCGTCGGGGTTGGTCTTGACGGAGTAGGCGAACCGCCCGGGCACCCCCGTGGCGAGCTCGACCGCCGCGAGCACCCCCTCGACGGCGGCCACCGACTCGGTCAGCACGTCCTCGCGCAGGAGCCGGAGCGGAGTGTCGGCCTCGTCGGTCACGGCCGGGTCGTACGGCCGGTCCACCGGCTCCGGCGCGGCGTCGCGCCGTTCGGCGGAACGGCGGCGGGACAGCGCGGGCATCGCGGAGGGGTGCTTGGCCGCGACCGACCGGCCCTGCCGGTGGCCGCGCGGCGTCGACCCCGACTCGAAGCGGGCCGGGATCTCGTGCACCACCCTGACGAAGGCCGCGCGTTCGGCCTTCTCCTCGACCTCGGGCGGCAGTCCCGTCGCCGCGGCGACCAGCCGTGCCGGCAGGTTGACCCCCGCGATGGTCGCGCCGTGCACCCACGCCGGGAACCGCGGGTTGACCTCGATCAGGTGCCGCTCGCCGGTGGCCGCCTCGCGCACCATCTCCACCTCGCCACCGCCGGTCCACGCGGTCCGCTCCACGAAGTCCGCCAACCGGTCGAGCTCGGCTCCGGTCGGCTCGCGCACCCGGCCCGCCCAGGTCTTGCCCTCCGGGGTGACCATCGTCTTGCCCATCCGGCAGGCGCCGAGGAGCCGGCCCTCGAGGGCGGCGAACACCAGGGACTCCTCGTCACCCTCGACGTGCTCCTGCACCAGCACCTCGGTGTCGCCCCAGGTGGCCCGCACCGACTCGAGCGCGTCCACCAGTCGCAGCCGGTCGCGCACGCCGACGGCCTCGTAACGCGACCCCTTCACCCACACGCGCCAACCGGTGGACTCCGCGAACGCCGAGGCGGCCGCAGCGTCGGCGACCACCTCGAAACGCGGCACCCGCAACCCGAGCACCTCCGCGGCGAGGGTCGCGGGCTTGCGGATCGTGGCGAACGCACCCGGAGGGGGCAGCAGCAGCCGGTGATCACCCGCGGCCGGTTCCGACAGCAGTTCGGCCTCCAGGTCGAGGCCGGGAACCAGCACCGCGGCGAGGTCCGCGACCAGGGCCGCGAGATCCGCGGCGGAGGCGGACAGCTCCACGGTGTGCCACGGGGGAAGGACGTGGACCCGGTCGAACTCCACCGAGCTGAGGCCGGTCGACTCGGTGGAGTAGTCGACCGCGTGCAGGGAGGCGCCCGGCCACGCCAGGCGCAGGGACCGGGCGACCCCGACGCCGGGCGAGGGGTTGGGGCCGCTGTGCACCCCGGACACGACGACCACGGGCGAGGCGGGCATGTGCGCTCCGATCTCAGGACGCGTAGTACGCGGCGAGGCGGTGGTCCTCGCGCAGGCGCATCTCCTGCCACAGGACCTCGTAGTCGGCATCCGCGATCTCGGAGAAGTTCGAGTTGTGCTCGGAGTAGTCGTTGCCGGCCGTCGCGGCGTACTCCTGCGCCGACATGGCCGCCCTGGTCGCGGCCCAGTGGCTGGACTCGCCGAGCGGGGTGTTGGGCAGCGGGTAGTACTTGAACGCGTCGAACGCCAACCGGGGCACCGCGTCGATCAGGTCCAGGGTCGCCCGCGCGTCGGCGCCGGTCTCGCCCGGCCACCCGATCCCGATCGAGGCGCGGATCGTGAAGCCCGCGTCGAGCGCGGCGTTGAGCACGTCGACGGCGGACCGCCGGATCGAGCCCTTGCCGAGGAGCTTGCGGGTGTCGGAGGACGCCGTCTCCACGCCGACGTACAGCGACCGGAACCCCGCCTCGTACATCGTCGCGAGCAGGTCGGCGTGCCGGTCGAGGTCGGTCAGCTGGACGTCGCACCCGTAGCGGAACGGGGCGCCGTCGGCGGTGTTGCGCGCGCAGAACTCCTTCGCGCGGCGCTGGGAGCGGTCGATGAAGCAGTCGTCCACGAAGTAGAAGCCGCGCGCTCCCGTCCGCGCCGCCAGCTCCACCACGTCCGCGTAGAGCCGGTGGGCGGACACGAAGCGGAACCGCGCGCCGGGGTGCTGCGCGTTGAGGTAGCAGAACGTGCACCGCCGGGTGCAGCCGCGCGCCGAGGCGATGTGCAACCCGGGCACGGCCATGCCCGGCCAGGACTCCGCCGGCTGGACGTAGGACGGCAGGTCGGGCCACCAGGCGGGCACGCCCGCCGCGTCGAGGTCCGCCGGTTCGTCACCGGGGAGGAGGCCGCCGGGCCGCTCGGGCGTGGCGAGCCAGCGTACGAGCGCGTCCTCGCCGTCACCGAGCACCAGCGCCCGAACTCCTTGCCACAGCGGGCTTTCCGGGTCCGGGAAGGTGGACACCAGCGGGCCGCCCGCGATCACCGGCAGGTCCGGCGCGATCGCGCGGAGGTGGTCGACGCCCTCGCGGAACCGCGTCGCGCCCAACCCCTGCTTGGCGGTGAACCCCACGACCGCGGGCGCGAACGTGGACAGCGCGTGCTCCAGCGCGGTCGGGACGTCCCGACCGTTGAGGTCGAGGACCGACACCTCGTGCCCGGCGGCGCGCAGGACGTGGCCGACGGAAATGGCGCCCCACGGGGGGAACACCAGCGGATTGACGTCCTCGTAGATGCCAGGGTGCACGAGTAACACGCGTTGTCCGTCCACAACACCTCCCGGTCCACCTATTGATCGCAGGTCCGGCGACCCGCGTCAACGACCAACCGGGTGGCGGGCACCGGACAAATCCCGGGCGATGACCGGACTATTGCCCGGGAAGCGCCGACAACCCGAACCGGGGGCGCCTCCACCGACCTGACGTGCGCACATGCCGCGGCCGTGGCACGGATTTCCCGTACCACGGCCGATTTCCCCGCTCGACATTCCGGCCTCGACCGACGCACGGGGACACCCTCGTCAACCGGAAACGGAATTCACCCGTCTCCGAACGCCGGCGGCGACGAACAATTCCGGGTGCCGCGTCAGGCCGTCGCGCTCGGCCGCACCACGGCCACCGGGCACGGCGAGTGGTGCAGCAGCGCGTGGCTGGTGGAGCCGAGCAACAACCCGGCGAACCCGCCGCGACCCCGGCTGCCCACCACGACCAGCCGCGCGTCGGCGGCCGCCGTCAGCAGCGCGCGCGACGGGCTGTCCCGCACCACGACCCGGTCCACGGCGACGTCCGGGAACTTCTCCTGCCACCCGGCGAGCCGTTCGGCCAGCGACCGGCGCTCCTCGTCCTCCACCGCCGCGCGGTCGACCAGGGTCGCGCTCAGCGGCGCGTCGAGCACGAGGTCCGTCCACGCGGTCACCGCGACCAGCGGCGCGCGCCGGGTGGAGGCGGCCTCGAAGGCGTAGGCGATGGCGGCCTCGCTGAGCGGCGACCCGTCGACGCCCACGACCACCGGACCCGACGTGCGGTCCTCCTCGCCCCGGACGACGACCACCGGCGACGCGCCGTGCGAGGCCACGGCCACCGCGACCGAGCCGAGCAGCAACCCGGCGAACCCGCCGAGGCCCGCCGAACCGAGCACCACCTCGCGGGCGTCCGCCGCGTGCCCGATCAGGGTGGCCGCCGCGCCGCCCTGCGCCACCTCGACCTCGACCTCCAGACCGGGGGCGACCTCCGAGGCCACGTCCCGGGCCTGGTCCAGCCGTTCGCGCGCGGCCTCCTCGAACGCGCGGCGCACCTCCGGCCCGGACACCAGGTCGGCCGGGTAGCCGCGCACCGGCAGCAGGTAGGCCGTCACGAGCTTGAGCGCGACCCGGTGCCGGTCCGCCTCGGCCGCGGCCCAGCGGACGGCCGCCAGCGCGGAGGCCGAGCCGTCCACACCCACCACGATCGGAGCACTCATCAGCGCGTTCCCTCCGGGGTTCGAGAACCTGTCGTCAGGTCCCATCACACCTCCGAAGCTAGGGGTCGCGCACCTCGGCGCACGCGGTCCAAGGTCCCGATCGGGTGAGGACCCCCACCCGGGACCTAAGACCCTGGGATGGTGCGGTGGCACGCGGGAGGGTCGGGTCGGCAAGCGAGCGGAGGTCCGGGTGGCACGGGTGTTTCTGGTGGACGACCACGAGGTGGTCCGGGTCGGCGTCCGGGAATTGCTCAACGGCGACGACGACCTCGAGGTGGTCGGCGAGGCGGGCTCGGTGGCCGAGGCGCTGGCCCGGGTGCCCGGCAGCGGCGCGGACGTGGCGGTGCTCGACGTGCGCCTGCCCGACGGCAACGGCATCGAGCTGTGCCGCGAGCTGCGCTCCCGCCTGCCCGAGCTGAAGTGCCTGATGCTGACCTCGTTCACCGACGACGAGGCCCTGTTCGACGCGATCATGGCGGGCGCCGCGGGTTTCGTGCTCAAGCGCATCCTCGGCAACGAGTTGCAGAGCGCGGTCCGCACCGTGGCCGCCGGCGGCTCGCTGCTGGACGCCCGGTCGACCGCCGCGCTGCTCGACCGGATCCGCCGCGAACGCGAGGAGGGCGACCCGCTGCGGGTGCTCACCGACCAGGAACGGGTCGTCCTCGACCACATCGGCGACGGGCTCACCAACCGGCAGATCGCGGAGAGGATGTTCCTCGCCGAGAAGACGATCAAGAACTACGTCTCGCACCTGATGGCCAAGCTGGGCCTGGAACGCCGCACCCAGGCCGCCGTGCTGTCGACCCGCCTGCGCAAAGCGCCGGACCGGGAGTAGCCGGATCGGGGGACGAACACGACCCTCGCCCGTACCGGTGACCGAAACCGGCGAAACCGCTCGACCTCGCGCCCACCGAACTCCGCGACCTGATCAGCGGGTCCGAGCGGCAGACGTCGACAACCGGTGCCGTCGAGTCGTGTCCGACCCCGCACCTCAACCGTGGCGGGTCGTCGTGGACAGCGAAGCGAAGACACCACGCGACGCGAACGCCTGCAACGACGCCGACGCGTCGCACCTGGACGGGGTGGTCGACGTCCTGCGGGTGGCGCACGCGGGCCGGGGTCTCGACCTGAAGGCGGTACCGCGCGGCCGGTACGAACGCGACGTCGAAGCGGTGTTCCTCGAGGGCGGACCGACGTCGGCGGGCGGCTTCCCCGCGCACGGCGTGGTCGACCGGGTGGTCACCTCACCTCGCGCGCAGCGACCCGGACGTGCGGCTCGTGGTACGGCGGGTGAGGTGGTCAGTCCAGCGGGACCTGCCAGGCAAGGCGGGTGCCGCCGCCCGGTTGGGCGGCGACCGAGAACGTGCCGCCGCACTCGGCCGCGCGCTGCTCCAGGTTGCGCAGGCCGCTGCGCGCGACCTGGTCCGGCAGGCCGACGCCGTCGTCGGCCACGGTGATCACCAGCGCGTCCGAGGCGTCCACGGTGAGCGTCAGCGCGCCGGCGCGGGCGTGCCGGACGACGTTGCTGACCGCCTCCCGCACCACGGCCACCGCGTGCTCCGCGATGTGCTCGGACACCGAGTTGTCCACCGTGCCCGACATCCGCACGGTGGGGGTGAGCGGCGCGTGCTCGGTCACCTCGGCCACCAGGTCGAGCAACCTCCGGCGCAACCCCGGCACGTCGTCGGACGCCTGGAGGTCGAAGATCGACGTGCGGATCTCCAGCACGGTCTGGTCGAGCTGGAGCACCGCGCGCTCCACCCGGTCGCGCACCTCGGGCTCCCGGATCCGCCCCACCGCGCCCTGGAGGCTCATGCCGGTCGCGAACAGCCGCTGGATCACGTGGTCGTGCAGGTCGCGGGCGATCCGGTCGCGGTCCTCCAGCACGTCCACCAGCCGCCGGGCCCGCTGGTTGTCGGCGAACTCCAGCGCCACGGCCGCCTGGTCGGCGAACGACGCCAGCAGCGGCACCTGGTCCGCGCCGAACTGCGGGCTGTCCTTGTCCCGCGCGGCGAGCAGCACCCCGGTCACCGCCGACCCCGACCGCAGCGGCACGCCGACACCCGGGCCCGCCTCCGGCGAGGCGTCGCCCAACCGCCCGTCCAACTCCTCCACCAGGACCGGCGTGCCGGAGTCGAGCACGTCGCCGACCACCGAGCCCGCGCGGGAGAACGTGCGGCCCACGAGCTCCTCGGCCCGCACGCCCGACCCGGCGGCGATCCGCACCCGGTCGCCCTCCACCAGCACGAGCAGCGACACCGCGGCGTGCGCCAGTTCCCGGGCCCGCAGCGTGATCAGCCGCAGCGCGTCGTCGGCCGTGCCGCCGCCCAGCAGCTCGGCGTTGATCTCCGCACTCGCCTCGAGCCACCGCTCGCGCATCCGGGAGCGCTCGAACAGCCGCGCGTTCTCCACCGCCACGCCCGCCGCGGCGGCCAGGGCGGTGAGCACCACCTCGTCGTCCGCGGTGAACGCCGCGCCGTCGGTCTTCTCGGTCATGTACAGGTTGCCGAACACCTCGTCGCGCACCCGCACCGGGACGCCGAGGAAGCTGTGCATCGGCGGGTGGCCGGGCGGGAAGCCCACCGACAGGTCGTGCCGGGTCAGGTCGTGCAGCCGGATCGCCCGCGGGTCCTTGATCAGCAGGCCGAGCAGGCCCTTGCCCTCGGGCAGGTGGCCCATCCGGGACCTGGTGTCCGGGTCGATGCCGACGTAGACGAACTCGGACAGGTCGTCCTTGTTGCCCAGCACGCCCAGCGCCCCGTACCGCGCGCCGACGAGCTCCGTCGCCGCCTGGACGATGCGCTGCAACGTCGAGTCCAGCTCCAGTCCGGCGCCGACCGCGAGCACGGCGTCCAGCAGACCCTGCATCTTGTCCCTGGTCGAGGCGATCTCGGAGAGCCGGTCGCGGACCTCGTCGAGCAGCTCGTCCAGGCGCAGTCCGCCGAGCAGGCGGGGCGTCGTGTCGTCCGGTCGCACCACGGAAGCCTGGCACGCCGCGGTGATCCGGCCAAGCCCGCCACGTCCTCGGCGGTTGAGGACTTTCGACCGTGTGGCGGGGTGACTCCCGGGTGGACAGTGGGGTGGTTGGTTCGATCGGGTGACGTTTCGAGGTGAGTGTGATGACCGGGGTGTTCGGGTTGTCGGCGGAGCAGTTGACCGGCGTGCTGCGTTCGGCGGCGCTCGCGCCGTCCGTGCACAACACCCAGCCGTGGCGGTTCCGCGTCGCGGAGGACCGGGTCGAGTTGTACCCGGACCTGTCACGCCGGCTGCCCGCCACCGATCCGGTCGACCGCGAGCTGCGGCTGTCGTGCGGCGCGGCGCTGTTCAACCTGCGGCTGGCGTTGCGCGGGCACGGCGTCACGCCGCTGGTGACGCTGATGCCCGGCAGCGAGGCGCCCGGCGCGCTGGCCATCGTCCGCGCGGGCGGGCGGCGTCCGCCGGACGACGAGACCGCCGCGCTGGTCGACGCGATCCCGGACCGCCGCACCAACCGCCGGCCGTTCCGCGAGGTCGTGGTGCCGGTGCGGCACCGGCAGGCGCTGGTCCGGGCGGCCGAACGGGAACGCGCGTGGCTGCACGTCGTGGCGGACCGCGAGGAGCGGGCCAAGGTCCAGTCGCTGGTGGCGAAAGCCCACCGCGTGCAGGCGGCCGACCCGGGCGTGCGCGAGGAGCTGCTCGCGTGGACCGGTCCGCGCGGCGGCGACGGCGTGCCGCCGAGGTCCGCGGGCAACCGCCCGGCGCCGCAGGACGAGTGGTCGTTCCGCGACTTCCAGGCCCGCGAACGCCCACCGGGCAAGGACTACGAATCCGACCCGCTCGTGGTGGTGCTGTGCTCGTTCTACGACGGACCCTCGGCGGAGCTCCAAACCGGCCAGGCGCTGCAACGGGTTCTGCTCACCGCGACCACGTTCGGCCTGTCCGCGTCGTTCCTGTCCCAGCCGGTCGAGGTGCGCCCGGTCCGCGACGAGCTGCGCCGCGCCCTGGGTGGCACCCTGGTGCCGCAGACCGTGCTGCGCGTCGGCTTCGGCTCGCCGGTGCCCGCGAGCCCGCGCCGCCCGGTCGCCGAACTCGTGGACAGTCCTTTGTAGACCGTCTACTGCGGATTGCCGAGTTTTACCGAGCCCTGCTCGACTTCCGCCGCGGTGCTGCCCCATCCGGCTTCCCCGGCGGCCTGCCGAATGGTCGCTTTCCACGGCACGTCGACGCCCCCTACCGTCGGCGGTGACGACGACGAGGTTCGGGGGTACCGGGATGAAACGACGCGTGGTGGCGATCGCCCTCGCGGTGGCGGGGACGGCGGTGTTCACGGGCACCGCCGACGCGGCGGGCGACGGCCTGTGGATCACCAGGGGGTACTGGGACGACCAGGCGCAGTGCGTGCAGGACAAGAACGCGCTGCGCTCCGAGGGCGTGCTCGTGACGCCGGCGGGTCAGACCTGCGCCCACGACACGTGGGGCTACTACTACCGCTACCTGGACCGGTGACGGGGAAAACCCCGACAACAACGCGACAACAACGCGCACGCGCTAACGGCGGGACCCGAGGACGCGACCACGGGGGTGGAATAGTTCCCACCCGACGAGGAACCGTCATGATCACGTGGTCTTCACCCCGCCGATTCCGCGTGCTGTCCGCCCTCGCCCTCGCCGCCGCCCTGCTGACGGGTTGCGGCGCGGGCGACGTGGGCGTCGAAGCGGGCGTCGGACTGCCCGTCGGCCCCACCGCCAAGATCAGTTGGAGCACCGCCGACCCGGAGCGCGTCACGTTCTCCGCCGGCGTCACGTTCCTGGGCATGGCGTACATCAACGCGACGGTGACGCCCGGCCCGCCGGCCGAGGACAGGATCCGGGTGATCCTGCGCGACACCAAGGAGTCCGGCGGCGTGGACCGGCACTTCGACGTCGAGGGCGCGAGCCGGCTGCGGGCCGTGCTGGTCGGCGTCACGGTGCTGGAGATCCAGGACCACCGGGTGCTGATCGACCTCACCGACGTCGCCGAGCAAACCATCGAGTTCACCACCCAGGAAGCGGGCGGCGGCACGGCCCCGAGCCCGTGGCGGACCTACTGGAAGGCGTCGCCGTACTCGCCGCTGGACCTGGCGCGCGGGGTGTACGACGACACGCACATCGGCGACTGGTACGGCGCGGGTTTCCTGCTGTTCCTGGTGCGGTTGATCGGCGCGGTGCTCGCGGGCCTGGTGGACCTGCTGCTGATGGCGGCGTTCGCCCTGGGCGGCCTGGCCTACCTGGCGTTCGGCCAACCACTCGGCAACATCGTGGTCGGTGTCGCGGTCCTGGTCGAACTCGTGCTGGTGATCGCCTGGCTGAAGGTCCTGGCCGAGGAGTTCTGAACCCGAAGCGGCCCACTACGATCACCGCGCGCCAGGTGCGGTTGCGCGTCAAGGAGGTCATCGCCTCGCCGGGCCGGACGACCTGGTGCCGGGGAGCCCGGACCTGGTGTCACTCCTCGTAGCCGCCGTCGTCCTCGAAGACCTCTTCGAAGACCTCGCCCAGCACCATGCCGCCCACGACACCGGCCGCCGCGCCCGCGACCACGCCGCCGATGCCCGGGCCCCGGTGGTGGTCGTACCCGTGCTGCTCGTAGCCGTGCTGCGGGTAGCCGTGCTCGTAGCCGTGCTGCGGGTAACCGTGCTGTTCGTACCCGTGCTGCTGGTACGGCTGCCCGTAGGCCGCGTGGCCGCCGCGTTCGGCGATCCGGGACAGCCACTGGCCCACCGCGCCCGCCCAGTCGGTGTGCAGCGCGTCCTGGTGCGACACGACGAAGCGACCGAAGGAGTCGCCGCCCGAGGAGAACGCGCCACCGCGCCGGTCCGCCTCCAGCACAACCGCCAGCTCGTGCGGGTTGGCCACGAAGGTCAGCTCGACCTCGGTCACCCGACCGCGGAACCGGTCCGGCGGCACGAACTCGATCTCCTGGTAGAAGCCGAGCTCCTGGTGCACGCCGTGGATCCGGCCGGTTTCCACGTCCGCCCGGCGGAAGTGGAAGCCGAGCTGCCCGAACGCCTCCAGCACGCGCTCCTGGGACGGCAGCGGGGAGACCGAGATCGGGTCGAGGTCGCCCTTGTCCGGCGCGCCGGCGATCACCAGCTCGGTGCGCACGCCCACCGTCATGCCGGGCAGCTGCGCGCCGCCGACCGCGGTGATCGGGGTTTCCCACGGGATCGGCAGCCGGAACGGGATGGCGAGCGGCTGGTTCGGCGCGACGTGCACGCCGTGCGCGACCGCGATCCGCAGGAACTCGGAGACACCGCCGTACTCGTGGTCGCCGTGCTCGACCTCGACCCGGGTCACCAGCGACAGCACGACCTGGTCGATGCGGGCCTCGGCGGAACCACCGCGGATGCGGACCTGGCCGGTGACCACCCGGCCGGGTGCGGTGTGCGGCGAGTCGAGCACGGTGTCGACGGACGGGCCGCCGACGCCGAAGGCGCCGAGCATCCGGGTGAACATGGGGAGTTCTCCTCCTAGGAGTTCTCGGGTGCCGCCGGTGTGTCGGTCTCGTCCTCGAAGTCGCCGATCAGCTCTTCGAGGAGGTCTTCCAGCGCGGCGATGCCCACCACGCGGTCCTCGGTGTCGGCCACCAGGGCCAACTGCGCCCGGTCGGCGCGCATCCTGGTCACGGCGGTGGCCACGGGCAGCGACGCGGGCAGGGTCAGCGGCACGGTCATCAGCTCGCGGGCCGGGGTGTCCGCGCCGACGGCGGTCGCCCGCACCACCTCGCGGATGTGCACGAGCCCGACGAACCGGCCGGCATCGTCGGTCACCGGGAACCGGGACCGGCCGCACTCGCGGCTGCGCGCCTCGACGTCGCGCGCCCCGGCGGTCTCGGCGACCGTGACGGTGTCCGCGACCGGCACCATGACCTGGGCGACGGTGGTGTTCTGCACCTGGAGCATCCGGGTGAGCAGCCGCTGCTGCCCCTCCGGGATCAGGCCGTGCTCGGCCGACTGGCGCACCAGCATCCGCAGGTCGTCCGGCCGGTGCGCCTGCGCCAGCTCGGACTGCGGGGTCACCTTCAGCAGGCGCAGCAACGCGTTCGTCACGCCGTTGAGTCCACTGAGGACCCACCGGACGGACTTGGCGAACGCCCGGAACGGCAGCGCGAGCAGCAGCGCGGACCGCTCGGGGTGCGAGATCGCCCACGACTTGGGCGCCATCTCGCCGACCACCATGTGCAGGAACACGACCAGCACCAGGCTCAGCGCGAACGCCACGCCGTAGGACACCGCCTCGGGCAGGCCGGTGAGCCGGAACAGCGGGTCGAGCAGGTCCGCGACGGCGGGTTTGGCCAGCGCGCCGAGACCGAGGGTGCACAGCGTGATGCCCAGTTGCGCGCCGGCGAGCATCAGCGACAGCTCGCGGACACCGGCGACGGCGGCCCGCGCGGCCCGGCTGTGCTCGGCGTCCTGCTCGAGCCGGTGCCGCTTGGCGGCGATCAGCGCGAACTCGGCGGCGACGAAGAAGGCGTTGGCCGCCAACAGGACCAGCGACACGACCAGGGACCAGGCGGTGCTCATCGGACGTCCTCCCGACTCGGCGTGACGGCGCCCGGGGTGACGGTGCTCAGCACGACGCTGCTCGGCACGTTCCGGGCCACCTCGGCCACCCGCACCGACACGCCGTCGAACTCCACCTCGTCGTCCACCTCGGCGATCCGGCCGAGCCGGTGCAGCACCAGGCCGGACACCGTGTCGTAGCCGTCGTGCGCGGGCAGCGCCACGCCGGTCGCGGCGGCGATCTCGTCCAGCCGCAACCGGCCGGGCACCCGCCACACCCCGGCCGCGACCGGCTCGACCGCGTCGGGCACCAGGTCGTCCTCGTCGTGGATCTCGCCGACCAGCTCCTCGGCCAGGTCCTCGAGCGACACCACCCCGGCGAAGCCGCCGAACTCGTCCACCACGCACGCCAGCTGACGCCGTTCGGCGCGCAGCCGCTCCAGCACGGCGGGCAGCGGCAGGGTCGCGGGCAGCACGAGCGCGGGCGAGGCGACCTCGCCGATCGGCGTGCGCGCGCGGTCCTCCGGCGGCACGGTCAGCACCTCGGCCAACCCGACCACGCCGCGCAGGTCGTCCAGGTCGTCGCCGACCACCGGGAACCGGGAGTGCCCGGTGTCCAGCAGCTCGACCACCCGCGCGACCGGCTCGTCCGCCCGCACGGTGTGCACTGCCACGCGCGGCGTCATCGCCTGGTCGGCGACCAGCTCGCGGAACCCGAGGCCGCGTTCGAGCAGCAGCGTCAGCTCCGGGTCGAGGTGACCGCCCTCGCCCGCGTCGCCGATGATCTGCTTCAGGTCCTCCGGCGTCGCGCCCTGGGGCAACTCCTCGACGGGCTCGATGCCGACCGCGCGCAGCAGCCGGTTCGCCGCCGCGTCGAACAGCCTGATCACCGGGCCCGCGATCGTGAGGTACACCAGGGTGGACCCGGCCAGCGCCTTGGCCAGCGCCTCGGGTTCGGCGATGGCGAGGTTCTTCGGCAGCAGCTCGCCGAGCACCATCTGCACCACCGTCGCGACCACGAGCGCGAACGCCGTGGACAGCGCGACCGACCACGGCCCGAGCAGGGCGGTGAGCCCCTCGCCGAGCAGCGGCTCCGCCACGTAACCGGCGAGCAGCGCCGTCACCGTGATGCCGAACTGGGCTCCGGAGAGCATGAACGAGAGCTTCGTGGTGACCCGGTACGCGCGGTCGGCGGCCTGGTCGCCGCCCTCGGCGAGCCGGCGGAGCCGACCCCGGTCGACCGCCATGTAGGCGAACTCCTGGGCCACGAAGTAGCCGGTGGCCGCGGTGAGGGCCACGATGACGAGAACGCCGTAGAGGATCAGCACGCCGGTGCTCCGGCGTGGTCGAGTGGCCGGGTCTCCCCCGGCCGACTACTACAGGTGTCGTCGTCCGCACTGCTGGGCATACCCCACACTAGCACGTGGCACTGTATGGTTGACGTCACGCGAGAGGGGGACGTCACGTGGTCGAGGCACTGCTGCGGATCGGCGAGTTGGCCGCCCGCGCGGGCGTGAGCATCCGGACCGTGGACTACTACACCGGCCTCGGCCTGCTCACCCCCGCCCAGCGCACGGCGGGCGGCTACCGCCTGTACGTGCCGACCGACGTCGACCGCATCCACCTCGTGCAGCGCCTGGAGGTGCAGGGCGTGCCGCTGGACGCGATCTCCACCGCGCTGACCGCTCCCCGCGCCGACGTCACCGAGATCCTCGCCCGCATCGACGAGGACCTCCGGGTGCTGCACGCCGCGGCCGAGACGGCGTCGCCCGAGGTGCACGGGCTGCTCGCGGCGATCGCCGGCCGGGTGCACTCGTTGATCACCGTCGCCCTCCAGATCCCGCCGGACCTGTTCGTGCCCTGAGCACGGCGGTCACCGACGGGCGGTGCGCGGCAGCACGCCGGACCAGTCGCCACCGGCCAACCGGCGGGTGCTGCGCGCGAGGTCGAAGGTCGACCACCGGGACAGCTCGGGGTGCGCCGGGTGCGACCACACGCCGGCCGGCCCGCGCAGCCCGGCCAGGAACGCGACCAGGTCGGCCGCCCTCGGGTCCTCGGTGGACGCGCCGGCGCGGGTCGCGATCCAGCACGTGCGCGAGGTCGAACCGCGCGGAGAAGGTGAAGAACCCGGCCACCGGCTCCTCGCCGAGCAGCCGGGCCGGCTCCGCGCCCAGCGCCCACTCGTCCCGGGTTTCCCGGCGCAGCACCAGGTCCACGCCCGTCCGGGTCACCGGGTCGACCCGCCGCGAGGGGTGCGGCACGAGGCACGCGACCGCGGCCCGGGTGTTGGCCCGGCACCCGGCCGAACCGGGCAGCCTGCGGTAGCCCGCGACGTAGGCGGGTTGGCCGGCGGCGTACCCAACGGGCCACGAGCCGTCGCCGAGGCGTTGCGCGACCAGCCGGTCGTCACCGCGCTCGACCCGCGGGTCCCGCGCGTACCCGACGGCCGCGAGCCCGCGCAGCGGGAGGGCCGTCCGCAACGGGATGAGGTCGTAGCGCCCGTCGGACTTGACGTCGGCGAACGGGAACGAGCCGTCGTCGCGCTGCCGCGCCGGCAACCGCTCGGTGAACTCCGCGACCCGGCCGTGCGTCCGGTCGAGGCCGAGCTGGGCGAACCGGCACAGCCGGTAGGCGAGGTCGCGGTGGTCCACCGGCTCGGCCTCGACCAGCGCGGCCACCTCGGCCGACGCCGCGCGCGCCGCCACCAGCTCGCGCACCTCGGGGTCGTCCGCCGGCACGTCCAGCAACTCGGTCAGCACCCTGCGCCGCAACGCCGGACTCGGGTCGGACAGCAGCAGCCACTCCGTCACCCCGGCACCTCCCGCAGGTACGGCGCCGTCGGTGTGGTGCCGGCCGCCAGGGTTTCGGGCGGGCCGGCGCCGACCACGCGTCCGCCGCCCGGGCCGCCCTCGGGGCCCAGCTCGACCAGCCGGTCGCAGCACGCCAGGAACACCGGGTCGTGGTCGACCACCAGCACGCTGTGCCCCTGCCGCACCAACGCGTCCAGCACCGCGACGAGGTGCGCCACGTCCCGCGCGTGCCAGGCCGGCGGTCGGCTCGTCCAGCACGAACGGGGTCGGCCTCGTGGTCCGGCGGGACAGCTCGCGCGCCGGCCGCAGCCGCTGCCCTCCCCACCGGACAGCGACCGACCGGCCTGACCCGGGGTGAGGTGGCCCAAGCCCAGCTCGACCGCGCGGCGCAGTGGCGCGACGATCGGCTCCCCGTCGTCCCACCGGTCCGCGACCTCGGCGAGCGTGCGCCGGTCCAGCTCGGGCGGGGTCCAGCCGCGCACCGCGAGTTCCCGGACCTCCCAGCGGTACCCGGTGCCGTCGCACGCGTCACGCGGGCGCTCCACGTCGGCCGGGAAACCCAGGTCCTCCCGGATCGCGCCGCGACCCTTGCACCCGTCGCACGAGGGCAGGAAGTCCTTCTCCGCCAAGCCTTCGGACGCCGAGGCGTACTCGGCGCGCAGCGCGGCGGCCACGCCCACCGGCGACTGGTCCACGTGCGGCACCCGCGCCGGCGCGCCGTCGATCCGCTCGTGCGCGCCGGGGTCGACGGGCGTGGCGGCGACCGAGGTGGTCAGCCCGCGCGGCGCGAGCGCGCGCACCAGCACGTCGATCACCAGCGTCGACTTGCCCGACCCGGACACGCCGCACACCCCGGCCGGCACGCCCAGCGGCAGCGCCACGTCCTCGCCGACCAGGTTGTGCGCGGTCGGTTTCCGCACCACGAGCCACCCCGACGGCGTCGTCCTGGGCGCCCGGGCCCGGTCCGGGCACGGGTGGTCCAGCAGGTCCGCCGCCGCCGGCACCGCGCGGACCACCTCGGCCGGACCCGAGGCCACGACCGTGCCGCCCTCCTCGCCGGGACCGGGTCCCGGCACGACGTGGTGCGCGGCGCGGCGGGTCACCCTCGGGTCGTGGTCGACCACGACGACCGTGTTCCCCTTGTCCGCCAACTCCTCCAGCGCCCGGGCGAGCACGTCGGCCTCCCGGGGGTGCAGCCCGCGCGACGGCTCGTCCGGCAGCACGACGGTCCCGGTCAGGTCGGCGCCGAGCAGCGCGGCCGGCCGGACCCGCTGCGACTCGCCCTCGGACAGCGTGCCGGACGACCGGTCGAGGCCGACGCACCCGAGCCCGACCAGTTCCAGGAACTCCAGCCGCCGCAGCACGACCGCGAGCGACCAGCGCGCCCACTCCGGCACGTCGGCCGGCACCGCCGCGCCCGCGAGCGCCGCGCGGACCTCCGCGATCGGCAGCCGGTGCAGCGCGTCCCGGTTGCGCCCCGCCACCCGCACGGCCGGGAACTCCGGCCGCCCGCGCACGCCGGGCACGGCACGCGCTCGGTGTACAGGCCGCCGACGTCCCAGCCGTCCACGATCCGGAACACGCCGCGCCAGGTCACCGTGCGACCGGCGGACCGGGTCGCCTCGGCGGGCAGCGTCACGTCCTCCTCGCCGAACAGGAACGCCTCCCGCGCCGGTTCGGTCAGCTCCGTCCACGGGGTGGTCTCCGGGTCGAAGCCGTACCTCGCGCCGATCTCCCGCAGCATCCAGTAGCCGACGTTGGCGGGCTTGGCCGGGTACGAGCGCGGGTAGAAACCGGGCGAGTGCAGCGCGCCGGCGCAGATCGGCAGGCCGGGCCGGGTGATCCGGCGCTCGACCCGCGGCACCGCGGCCGTGCCCGTGCCGCGGCAGTGCGGGCAGGCGGCCTCGTCGGTGGCGGGCGCGAAGTGCCCGGGGTCGGCGGGCGGTCCTTCGACACCGCACCCGGCGCACGTCCACGCCGAACCCGACCGCACACCGGCGCGTCGCTGCTCGCCGCCGCACGACGGGCACTCGCGGGCGCCGAGGTGGGCCGGCAGCACGCCGAGGTGGAAGCCGATGCCGGTCGACGTGCCGACCGTGCCGCGCGGGTTCCAGGCCTGCCGGCGTGGCCCGATCGCGATGGTGGGCCCGAGCCCGACCACCGACTCCACCCGCGCCCGCGGACCCTCCTTCACCGACTGCCGCTCGCAGACCGACAGGCACTCCAGCAGCCGCCGGGTCGCCTCGACCTCCAGCACGTCCCGCACCAGCGACGACTTGCCCGAGCCGGACACGCCGACGACCGCGGTCAGCCGCTGCTTGGGGAAGTCCGCCGACAGGTCGCGCAGGCTGTTCGCGGACGCGCCGCGCACCCGGATCACGTCGTGCGTCGGCCGGCCGGGTCTCGGCACCGCGCGCGGTCGCGGACCGACGGCGCGGGTGGTGCGCGGCGGTCCACAGTGGACGATCCGGCCGCCGTCCGGCCCGCCTCCGGGTCCGACCTCGACCACCTGGTCCGCGACCGCGACGACCTCGGGGTTGTGCTCCACCACGACGACCGTGCAGCCGCGGTCGACCAGCGACCGGAAGACCTCGACCAGCTGCGGCAGCACGTCGGGGTGCAACCCGGTGGTCGGCTCGTCCAGGTGCACCAGCTGCGCCGGCCTGGTCATCGCCGGCTGCTTCGCGAGCTTGACCCGCTGCGCCTCGCCGCCGGACAGCGTCGGCGACGGTCGACCCGGCGCGAGGCGGCCGAGACCGACGTCCGGCAGCGCGCCGATGGCCCGCCGGGACCGCGCGTCGTCGGCGAACAGCGGCGCGGCGTCCGCCACGGACAGCCCGAACACCTCGTCGATCGACTACTCGACCCCGTCGGCCGGCCGGGCGCGCACCGCCGGCACCTCGTCGGCGAACCGCCGTCCGCCGCACGTGCCGCAGCCCACCCACTCCGAGGGCAGGAACCGCAGCCACACCTCGACCGAGCCCATCCCGTCGCACTCCGCGCACGCGACCTCGGGCCGGTCGAACGAGAACGTGCTCGTGGGCACCCCGGTCGCGGCCGCGAACACGGCCCGGATCCGGTCGGCCAACCCGGTGCAGGTGGCCGGGGTGGACCGCCCTCCAGCGCCACGCAGCCCCGGGGTTCGCCCGCCACCAGCGAGGCCACCAGCACGTCGCGCACCAGCGTGGTCTTACCCGCGCCGGACGGGCCGGTCACCGCGGTGAGCGCGCCGACCGGGAACTCGCAGTCGACGTCGCGCAGGTTGTGCGCGTACCCGCCGCGCACGACGAGCTTCTTGTCCCCCAACGGTTTCGCGGGCACCCGGTCGAGCCGGTCGCGGCCGGAGAACCAGCGGCCGGTGCCCGTGTCGGACCGCCAGAGCCGTTCCGGCGTGCCCTCGAACGTGACCCGGCCGCCACCCGGTCCGGCCGCCGGACCCAGTTCCACGACGTGGTCGGCGGCGGCCACCGCCGTGCGGTCGTGCTCGACCGGCACCACCGGGCCGGGCAGCTCGGCGAGCCTGGCCACCAGCGCGGCGACCTGCTCGTCGCCGAGGCCGGTGGTCGGCTCGTCCACCACGTGCAGCAGGTCCTCGACGTCGTCGGCGAGGATCACCGCGAGCCGCAACCGCTGCGCCTCGCCGCGCGAGAGCGTGGGCGAGGGCCGGTCCAGCGGCAGGTAGCCCAAGCCGAGCGAGCACAGCGCGTCCAGCCGGCGGCGGACGTGCGCCACCGCGGGCCGCGCGCTCCGGGACGTCGGGCGAGGTCAGCACGGCGAGCGCGGCGAACGCGACGCCGGCCGGCTCGTGCCCGACGCCGGGTCCGTCGCCCCGGAAGTCCTGCGGTCGCACGGTCGGCACGTCCGCGCCGCACTCGGTGCACACCGGCGCGCGGGACAGCGTGCGCCGGACACCGGCCGCCACGAACGTCACCTGCGGCACGCCGAGGTCGGCCACCCCCGCGACCAGCGCGCGCCAGGTCCGGGGGTCGTCGCCGGGCGCGGCCGTGCCCACCGGGACCTCGACGTCGTGCGGGGCCGACGGGTCCGGCGGCGCGCCGCGCCACGGGCGACCGTCGACCACCACCGACCCGAACCGGTCGGCCGGCGCGGCGAGCAGCCGGCGGTGCGACCCGACCACGCCGCGCACCAGCGGCGCGACCACGTCCACCGGCCCGGAGTGGACCAGCCCGCGGAGCGCGGCCGGCTGTCCCTCCAGCGACGCCACGGCGGTCAGCTCGCCGCACCGACCGCAGCGCCGGTCCGCGGACGTCGCGTACGGCACCCGCAGGTACGGGTGCACGCCGAGCGCCGTCGCGACCGTCGACCGGGGATCGCGGTTGACCACGTTCTGCGACACCGCGACCGCCGGGTCGAGCCCCCGGATGGCCCGCACCCGCGCCGGCCTGCCCCGCGGCGAGCCCGCGCCGGCGGCCGGCGTCTCCACGAACCGGCGGCGCGCCTCGTGGTAGAGCGTGTCGAAGACCAGCGAGGACTTGCCCGCGCCGGACGGTCCGACCACGGCGGTGATCCCGCGGTCGAACGACACGTCCACCGACCGCAGGTTGTGCTCGGCGGCGCCCTCGACCACCAGTTCGCGCCGCTGCGTCACGGCGTGATCCCACCGCCGTCACCGGTTCGGCGCAACCACCGCTCCCGTGCCCCACCAGCCGGACGCCGACGTCCCCATCGCGGATACCGCCGAATTCCACGCCACCTCGCCTACCACGTCCCTCCACAGTGGACACCGGGCGGCCGGGCGGCGGATCGGCCACACCCGTCCGGGTGGGTCTCGGACGCACGCACTGATCCCTTCGTGCCACCGGCGTTGCGCCATTGACCGGAATACCCGAACCGAGTCCGCAGACCGGGTAACGGGGTCGGGTCGCGCTCCGATCCCCGGCGTGGAAGTGCCCCACCTGCACGGGAAAGGCGACACCATGCCCTCGTCCCGCACCACCAGACCAAGACCCGGGAGGTGGTGGGCACGACTGCTGGCGATCGCCGTCGTCGCCGCCACCGCGCCCGCGCTCACCGCAGGACCCGCGCTCGCCGACCCGTCGGTGGCGTTCACCGACGTGCCTCCCACGTCGACCGTCGGCAAGGACTACACGTTCGCCGGCACGGTGTCCGATGTGGACGGTGTCGCGGGCGTCGAGGTGTCCACCGACGGCGGCGCCACCTGGAGCCCCGCGACCTGGCGCGCGGGCGGGACGAGCTGGAGCCACACCTACACCCCGAACGCCTCCGGCACGGCCCGACTGCTGGTCCGCACCGTCGACGGCGAACGCCACCAGACCAGTCAGGCCTCCGCGACACCGGCCGTGTCGCCGCGCGCCTGCCCGTGCGGCCTGTGGGGCGACGACGACACGCCGTCCGTGCCGGACGCCTCCGACGGCAGCGCGCTGGAACTGGGCGTGAAGTGGCGCTCCTCGTCGGCGGGCTACGTCCGCGGCGTGCGCTTCTACAAGGGACCGGGCAACTCCGGTGTCCACACCGGCGCGCTGTGGTCGGCCGCCGGCCAGAAGCTCGCCACCGGCACGTTCCGCGGCGAGAGCGGCATCGGCTGGCAAACCCTGGTGTTCCCGAAGCCGGTCGCGGTCGCGGACAACACGACCTACGTGGTCTCGTACCTCTCCCCCACCGGGCACTTCTCGGTGGACGCGGGCTACTTCACCCGCGCGCCGCGCTACCTGGAGCCGTTGACCGGCCTGCAAACCGGCACCGACGGTCCGAACGGGGTGTTCCGCGGCGGAGCGGGCTTCCCCGACCAGAGCGCGGGCGACGCGAACTACTGGGTGGACGTCGTGTGGTCCACCGAGGAGGGCCAGGACACCCGACCGCCCGACCTGCTGGGGCTCGGCCCGGTCGACGGCGCGGTGAGCGTGCCGCTGAACGCCGTGGTGAGCGCGGCGTACGACGAGGTGCTGGCGCAGTCGGTCGAGTTCGGGCTGACCGGTCCCGCCGGGGCCGTCGAGGGCGCGACCGCGGTGACCGGCAACGGGATGACCGCGCAGTTCGTGCCGAACGCCGAGCTGACCGCCGGCACCCGGTACACCGCGAGCGTGCGGGTCAAGGACGCCGCGGGCAACTACACGACCGTCCGGAGCTGGCCGTTCACCACCGGCTCGCCCCGTCCGGCGGCGTGCCCCTGCACGATCTGGGACGACTTCAGCGCGCCCACCCTGGCCGCCGCGGACGACGGCACGGCGGTCGAACTCGGCGTGAAGGTCCGGTTCGACGGGCGAGGCGAGGTGACCGCGCTCCGGTTCTTCAAGGGCGAGGGCAACACCGGCACGCACACCGGCACGCTGTGGTCGGCGACCGGGCAGAAGCTCGCCACCGGCACGTTCACCGGCGAGAGCGGCGCGGGCTGGCAAACCCTGACCTTCGACCGGCCGGTGCCCGTCGAGGCGAACACCACCTACGTCGCGTCCTACTTCGCCCCGAACGGGCACTACGCGGCCACCCAGCAGTACTTCTCGGCGGGCGCCGCGTCCTACGGCCAGCTCCACGCGCTCGCCGAGGGCGCCGACGGACCCAACGGTCTGTTCCACGCCGGCGCGGGCTTCCCGACGTCGAGCCACCTGTCCACGAACTACTGGGTCGACGTCGTCTACCGCACGGGTCTCAACGGCGACACCGCGAAACCGACCCTGGTGAGCCGGGACCCGGCGCCGGACTCGGGTGGCGCGGCGGTCGGCGGTCCGATCACGCTCGGCTTCGACGAGCCGATCGACCCGGGTTCGCTGCGCCTGACCCTGACCGACCTGGGCGGTGGGGTGATCACCGGCACCCGGACGTTCTCGGTGGACGGCAGGACCGCGCGGTGGACGCCCGACGCGCCGTTGAAGCCGAACACGAACTACTACGCCTCGGTGCTCGCCGCCGACGTCAACGGCAACGCCCTGGCGCAGGCGGAGAACTGGGCGTTCCACACGGCGTACGCGCCGGACACCGCGTGCCCGTGCTCGCTGTTCAGCACCGCCTACCGGCCGCGGGTGCCCTCGGCCAACGACGGCGGCGCCTACGAGCTGGGCTTCCGGTTCGACTCCACCAAGGGCGGGTTCGTCACCGCGGTCAAGTTCTACAAGGGCGAGGGCAACACCGGCACCCACACCGGCTCGGTCTGGAGCGACGACGGCCTGCGCCTGGCGACCGGCACGTTCACCGGCGAGACCGACACCGGCTGGCAGACCCTGGTGCTGGAGCACCCGGTGCCGATCCAGAAGCACCTGAGCTACGTGGTCTCCTACACCGCGCCGAACGGCCACTACGCGATCGACCACGGCTACTTCGACCGCAGCGCGGTCGCCTCGTCCGGACCGCTGTACGCGCGCAACGCGGTCAACCGCGGCAACGGCCTGTTCCAGCCCGGCGGCGGCTTCCCGACCAAGTTCCAGGGCAACAACTACTGGGTCGACGTCGACTTCACCGTCGCCGACGACGAGAGGCCGCCGGAGGTCGTCTCGGTCAGCCCGCACGACTACGCCGGCAACGCGCCGGAGTCGGTGGTGACGGCGACGTTCGACGAACCGGTGTCCGATCTCAGCACGGTGATCTCGGTGACGGACGGCACCGGGAACCGGATCAAGGGCACGACCGACCGCAACGACGGCGGCGCGACGCTGGTGTGGCGGCCGGTCGCGCGGTTGGCCAACCAGGCGCACTACGAGGTGGAGATCACCGCGTCCGACCTGGCCGGGAACATCGGCCGGCTGCGCTACTGGTGGTTCGACACCGGGGTGGGCGCGTGCCCGTGCTCGCTGTTCAGCGAGGCCGCCGGCCTGTCGTCCTCCGACAGCGAGATCGGCAGACCGGTGGAGGTGGGCGTCCGGTTCGACACCCGGAGTCGCGGGAAGATCACCGCGCTGAAGTTCCTCAAGTCGGCGCGCGACACCGGCACGCACACCGGCACCCTCTGGTCCGACGGCGGCACGGTCCTCGCCACGGGCACCTACACCCACGAGACCGCGTCGGGGTGGCAGACCCTGGTCCTGGACCAGCCCGTGACGATCGAGGGCAACACGTCCTACGTGGCGACGTACTCGTCGTCCTCGGGCGTCTTCAGGTTCGCGCCGGTGTACGTGAAGTCCGGCCGGGCGGCCCAGTTCCCGTTGAACGCGTGGCCGCTGTACGCGCCGGGCACCGGGTCCTCGAGCACGTACTGGCTCAACGGGCTCTCCCGGTTCGGCAGCACCGGGTTCCCGGACACCGCCACCGGCGTCAACGCCTGGGCGGACGTGGTGTTCGTCCCGGCCTGACGCGACGCGCCGGACCCGCGACACCCGTCGCGGGTCCGGCGACCGCGATACTGATCGCCATGGCCGCCGCCTCCCTGCCCCCGTCCGTCGTCCGCATCCGGACCACGTCCGGCGCGATCGTGGGCAGCGGAGTGCTGGTGGGCCGAACCGAGGTGCTCACCTGCGCCCACGTGGTGAACCTCGCGCTCGACCGCGATCCCCTCTCGGCCGAGTTGCCCGACGGACCGATCCGCGTCGAGTTCCCGGCCACCGACGAGTTCGCCACCGGTGTCGTCCACCGCTGGGCCGCGCCACCCGCCCGCGAGGGCCTGTCCGGCGACGACATCGCCTCGATCCGGTTGGACTCGCCGGTGCGGGCGGAACCGGCCCGCCTCATCGCCACCCCGCCGGCGCCCGGCCACCCCGTCGACGTGTTCGGCTACCCCGCCGACCGGCCCGACGGGGTGTGGGCGCACGCGGTGGTGCGCGGCGAGGTGGGCGGCCGGGTGCTGCAACTCGACGCGGTGGCCGGCGCCGCGGTGCGCGTGCAGCGCGGGTTCAGCGGTGGAGCCGTGTGGGACTCGACCACCCGTCGCGTGGTCGGCATCGTGGTGGCCGCCGGCGACCGGGACAGCTACGCGATCCCGGCCGAACGCCTGCGCGGCCTGCGGGCCGAACACCGATCCGACCCGGTCGGCGACGTGACCGTGCTGCACCTGGCCGGACCGCTCGTCGCGCTGCCCGACGACATCGGCCGGCCGGACCTGATCGTGCACTCGGGCGACCTGACCACCGCCGGCCGGCCGAGCGAGTTCGAGCACGCCTTCGGGCTGCTGGGCCGGATCGCCGAGGAGGCCGGGCTGCACCGCGACCGGGTGGTCGTGGTGCCCGGCGACCAGGACGTGAACAAAGACCTGTGCGCCGCCTACTTCACCGCCGAGCGGGCCCGAGAACGCGAGCCGGTCGCGCCGTACTGGCCGAAGTGGGAGCCGTACGCGGCGGCCTTCGAGGAGTTCTACCGAGGTCGGTTCACCTTCACCCCGGACGAGCCGTGGACCGTGTTCGACATCCCGGACCTGGAGGTGGTGGTGTCGGGGCTCAACTCCACGATCACCGACACGCACCACTACTCCATCGCGGAGGTCGGGAAGCACCAGATGAAGAGCGTCCTCCAGCGGCTCGACGAGTACGACTCGGCGTGGCTCCGGCTGACCGTCGGCCACGACCTCCCGGGTGCGAGGGCCGGGACGGTGCAGCTGTCGTCCGCCCGGACGGTGCAGCAGTGGTCCGACCGGACCCTGCGGTTCGCCAGGCCCGGACGTGGCCCGCACGGCAACCCCACCGGGCGCAGGGGCGCGACGTCGAGGGACGTGTTCTTCGACAACGTGCTGGAGGCGACCCGGGTGAAGCACCCGGAGGCGGTGGTGACGCCGTTCCCGGACCAGCGCTACATCCGGATCTCCGAGCGGCGCCCCGGCGGCGGGGTCGCGCTGTGGCCGGTGGGGGTGGGCGAGGGCGAGGCGTCCGAGCGCATGCTCGCGGTCTTCGTGGCCGACGTGCACCGCTCGTTCGCGGCGGCCGACCCGGCGGTGCCGTCCGAACTGGTGCACGAGGGTCCGCCCGCGACCGCCGACCTGGTGCGGACGGCCGGTCGGGACGGCGTGTGGCTGCGCAGTTTCGTGGAGTACCAGGGAATGCTCGACCTGCGCCCGCTGGCCGAGCGCCAGGCGAACCGGCTCGCCCGCGACGACGTCTACCCGGCCGCGCTGTACGTGGCCCAGCGCTACACCGACGAGGCCGGCGGCGAGATCCGCGAGGACGTGCTGGAGCGGGTGGTGGACTGGCTCGGCCAGGAAACCGCGCGGTTCGTGGTGGTGCTGGGCGATTTCGGGCGTGGCAAGTCGTTCCTGCTGCGCCAGTTGACCCGCGAGCTGCCACGCCGGCGGGCCGGGTTGCTGCCGGTGCTGGTCGAGCTGCGCAGCCTGGAGAAGGCGCCGACGCTGGACGAGTTGTTGGCGCAGCACCTGGTGCACCAGGGCGTCGAGGACCTCGGGGTCAAGAAGCTCCGCTACATGATCTCCTCGGGCCGGCTCGCGCTGCTGTTCGACGGTTTCGACGAGTTGGAGCTGCGGGTCGGCTACGACAACGCGACCGACTACCTGACGACGTTGCTCCAGGCGGTCACCGATCGGGCCAAGGTGGTGCTGACCAGCCGCACCCAGCACTTCCGCTCCACCGACCAGGTGCGCACGGCGCTGGGCGCGCGGGTCGCGTCGCTCAACGCCAGTCGCGTGGTGGTGCTGGAGGACTTCACCGACGACCAGATCCGGGACTGGTTGGTGCGCCACTACAACGGCGACGCCGACCGCGCGGACCGCCGGTTCGACCTGCTGGGCGCGATCCGGGACCTGCTGGGCCTGTCCCGCAACCCCCGGATGCTGTCGTTCATCGCGGACCTGGACGAGGAGCGGTTGCGCGCCGTGCAGCGCCGGCACGGCCAGATCAGCGCGGCCGAGCTGTACCGGGAACTGGTCGACTACTGGCTGCTGCACGAGGCCGACCGGCAGCAGCACAAGATGGGCGTGTCGTCGTTGGACGAGCACGAACGCCTGGACGCGTGCGTCGTGCTGGCGCTGAAGCTGTGGGAGGGCACCGCGACGACCATCCCGGCGACCGACCTCACCGCCACCGCCGCCACCGTGCTGACCCGGCTGGCCGAACGCGGCTACTCGCACGACGAGGCCGCGCACGCGGTCGGTTCCGGAACCCTGTTGGTGCGCAACGAGGACGGCGGCTTCGCCTTCGTGCACCAGTCGGTGGTCGAGTGGCTGGTGGCGAAGGTCGCGTCGACCGGGCTGGACGACCCGGCCAACCCGGTCGCGACCCGCCGGATGTCCCGCCTGATGGTGGACTTCTTCTGCGACATGGCGGGCCACCAGGCCGCCCTCGACTGGGCGCAACGGGTGCTGGCCGAACCCCAGTCCTCGGAACAGGCCAAGCAGAACGCGGCGGACGTGGTGCGCAGGCTCGGCTCCAGCACGCCGATCACACTGTCCGATGTGGACGTTCGGGTCATCGACCTGAGCGCGTTGGACCTGCGCGGCGCGGTGCTGCGCGGCGCGAACCTGACCGGGCAGCGCCTGGTCGACCGGGACCTGACCGGCGCGGACCTGACCGGCGCGACGCTGCGCGGGGTCCGGATGTTCGGCGGCAGCCTCAGGAACGCGGTGCTCGCCGACACCGACTGGCGCGGCGCCGCGCTGATCGGCGTGGCCGACGTCCCGGCCACCGGAACCGCCGAGGCCGCCGTGCTCGGCCGCGACCCGCTCCGGAGCCACCTCACACCACCGACCACTCCGGTGCAGGCGCTGGCCTACTCCCCCTCGGGTGAGCTGCTGGCGATCGCGCGCACCGCGCACGTGGAGTTGGTCGACCCGGACTCCTTGACACCGCTGAGCGTGCTGTGGCCGCTCGGCCGGATCGCCGACGTGGCGTTCTCGCCGGACGGGCGCACGCTGGCCGTGGCGCTCAGGGACGGCTGGGTGGTGGTGTACGACGTCGAACTCGGTGGTGTGGTGCGGACGTGGAGGGCGCACTCGGCGGCGGTCAACTCCCTGGCCTACTCGCCGGACGGCACCCGCCTCGCGACCGCGTCCTCCGACTGCACCGCGCGGGTTTGGGAAACCTCGGGCTGGAACGAGGTGCGGGAGCTGACCGGTCACGCCCGGCGGGTGCGGTCCGTCGCCTACTCCCCCGACGGCAACTGGCTCGCCACGGCCTCGGACGACAACACCGCGGTCCTCTGGGACGCCGTGGCCGGCCGCCGGGAGCGGGTGCTCGCCGACCACCTCGGCGCGGTGTCCGGAGTGGTGTTCTCGCCGGACTCCACGACTCTCGCCACCTCGTCGGGCGACCACTGCACCCGCCTGTGGTCGTTGACCGGCGCGGTGCTCTCCCTGGTGGCAGGTCACGACGAACGCCTGCGCGGGCTCGCGTACTCGCCCGACAACCGCTTGCTGGTCACGGTGTCCACCGATCGCGTGCAGCTGTGGGAGATCGGGAGCGGCACCCCTCCCACCGCGCTCACCCTCGGCCGGGACCTGCGCGCGATCGCGCTCTCCCCGGACGGCGAGGTGATCACCACCGGTCGCGGCGACGGCGAGGTCACCCGGTGGAGCGTCGACGGTCCGGCACTGCGGCGGTCGCAGGGCCGGTCGCCCGAGGCTCACGCGGTCACCTCCGGTCGGTACGCGATCCGGGCGGGCGACGTGGGTTGCGACGTCTGGGATCTCACCACCGACCGGGTCGACCAGCGCTGGGCGCCGGAGAACGTGACCGCGGTCGCCCACTCCGACGGACGGGTCGCCTACGGCACCGCGGGCGTCGGGGTGTTCGTGGTGCGGCAGGACGGCACCGTGACGACGTTCAACGCGGAGACCAACTGGACGTTGGCGGTCGAGTTCGCGCCGAACCGGCGGTTGCTCGCGACGATCGGCAAGGACGGGCTGGTCCGCGTGTGGCCGCTGGACCACGGGTCGGCGGCCGATCCGTGGTCCTTCGGGAGACGGGTGCGCGGGATGGTGTTCTCACCGCACGGCACCGGACTCCTGACCAGGTCCGACTCGGAGGTGGCCGAGGTGTGGCAGGTGTCCGCCGGCGAGCCGGTGATCTCGTTGCGCGGCACCGGGAACGTGACCGCCGTGGCGTGGTCGCCCGACGACCGGCTGGTGGCGACCGGCCACGCCGACGGCACGGTGCGGCTGTGGCCGACCGAGTGGGCCAAGCCGCCCGTCGTGCTGGAAACCGACGACGGCTCGATCACCGCCGTGGCGTTCGACCCGGGCGCGAACGTGGTCGCGACCGCGTCGGACCGCGGCAGGGTCCGAATCTGGACCCTGGACGGGGAACCGGTGCACGAACTCCGCAGGCACCTGGACCGGGTCGGGTCGGTGTCGTTCAGCGCCGACGGCGTGCTGCTGACGGAATCCGACGACGGGCGGATCCGCCGGTTCGACACCACCACCGGCGAACTGCTGTCCACCCACGCGATGTGGGCCGACGGCCGGATCACCGTGCTGCCGAACGGGAGTTTCCGGGTGTCCGGTGTCGCCGAGGACCGGATCTGGTGGGCGATCCGGCTGTGCCGGTTCGGCGCCGACGAACTCGACGCGTACCTGACCGCCGACCAGCTCCCCGACGCACCGGACACCCCGGTGCACTGACTCAGGTGCAGCAGGCGGCCACCGCGGCCAGCAGGATGTCGGCCGCCCGGTCGACCACCCGCGCGGTCACGTTGAGCGGGGGCATCAGGCGGACCACGCCGTCGTCGCGGCCGCCGACCTCCACGATCAGGCCGTGCCGCAACGCGTGGGTCTGCACCGCCGCCGCCCGGTCGCCCGCAGGCCGGCCGTCGACCGGGTCGGCCAGTTCGACGCCCCACATCAGGCCGCGGCCGCGCACCTCGCGCACCCACGGGTTGGTCTCCAGCTCACCGAGCCGGGCGCGCAACTGCTCGCCACGCCGGCGCACGTTGCCCAACACGTCGTCCCGCCGCACGATCCGCACCATCTCCACACCGGCCGCGAACGCGAGCTGGTTGCCCCGGAACGTGCCGGTGTGCGCGCCGGGTGCCCAGGTGTCGAGCCTCCGGTCGTAGAGGATGATCGACACCGGCAACCCGATGCCGCTCAACGCCTTGGACGCCACCACCACGTCCGGCTCGATGTCGTACTGCTCGAAGGCGAACCACGTTCCGGTGCGCCCGCAGCCGGTTTGCACCTCGTCCACCACCAACGGGATGTCCAGCTCGGCGGTGAGGGCGCGCAGCCGGCGCACGAAATCGCGCCGTGCCGGGATCATCCCGCCCTCGCCCTGCACCATCTCGACCACCACGGCGGCCGGTGTCGCCACGCCGCCGTTGCCGTCGCGCAGCGCCTTCTCCAGGTAGCCGACGCAGTTGACCTGGCACGAGTCGGGTCGCAGGCCCAGCGGGCAGCGGCCGCAGTAGGAGTAGGGGAAGAAGTGCACGCCCGGCATGCCGTCGGCCACCGGTTCCTTCTGCGACACCAGGCCGGACAGCGCCATGGCCGCGTGCGTCGACCCGTGGAAGCCGCCCTGGAACGCCACCACGCCACCGCGTCCGGTCGCCGTCTTGCACAGCTTCAGCGCGGCCTCGACGGCGTTCGCCCCGGTCGGGCCGCAGAAGTGCACCTTGGTCCGGTCCCGCATCCCGGCCGGGAGCATGGAGATCTGGGCGTCCAGGAACTCGCGCTTGGCCGACGTCGGGAAGTCCAGCCCGTGGGTCAGCACCCGCAACCGCCCGGCGGCCGCCTCCGCGACCTCGGGGTGGTTGTGCCCCAGCGCGAGCACGCCCGCGCCGGACAGGAAGTCCAGGAACACGTTGCCGTCGACGTCGCGCACGAAGCTGCCGAACCCCTCGGCGAGCGCGATCGGCAGCCGGCGCGGGTAGCTGCGGGCGTTGGACTCCCAGCGCGCCTGGTGGTCGAGGTACTCGGCCGACCTCGGTCCCGGCAGGTCGGTGACGACCAGCGGGTAGTCGGTGTCGATCAGCGTCATGGCGTCCTCCGCACGGGCGACCCGGCGCCGGTCAGCTCGACGGCGGGGTTGCCCCGCCACCGCGAGCCCTCGGCCACCTCGGTGCCCTTCATCAGGAAAGAGTCGGGTTCGAGCACCGCGTCCGTGCCGAGTGATGCTCCGTAGTGGACGAACGCGCCGGTGCCCACCGTCACGCCCGCGCCCAGCACGACGTGGTCGGACTTGAAGGCGCCGTCCTCCAGCGAGTGGGCCTGCACGGTGCTGCCGATGTTGAGCGAGCAGTCGTCGCCGATGGCCACCAGGGACTTCTCCGGTATCGCGCAGCCGTCGTCGCACACCCGCCGCCCGATCCGCACGCCGAGCAGCCGCCACAGCGCGTTCTTCAGCGGTGTCCCGTTGAACAGCACCAGGTAGCGGCCGGCGCTGAGCTTCCAGAACCGCTCGTGCCGCCAGAACACCGGGTCGTAGATCGAGCAGAACCGCGGTCGCAGCGGGCGGAAACCCTGGACCGCGCGTTCGGCGAGCACCAGGAGGCACACCGAGAACACCACGGTGAGCACGAGGTCCGCGGCGGTCGAGAGCCAGCCGACCCGGGTGTGCAGCCGACCGGCGGCGACCCCGATCAGCACCACGCCGAACACCTGCGCCCAGTGCACCAGCAGGTACACCAGCGCGGTCACCGCGTTGTGCCGGTTCTTGCCCGCCACCCCGCGTGCCGCGTCCACCCCGGCGAACCCGGTGTCCCGCGCCACCGTGCGCGGGATCGGGAACGCGGGCGAGCCGAGCAGTCCGGTACCGGTGCGCGGCGGGCCGTCCAGCGGCACGAGCACCTTGGTGGCGAGCAGGCAGTCCGCGCCGACCTTCGCCTCCGGCGGGTAGGCGATGTTGTTGCCCAGGAAGGCCTTCCCCGGCACCCGCACCCGGCGCAGCCGGAACGAGGTGGCCGAGAACTCGGCGTTGAGCAGGGACAGCCCGTCGGACACCATCGTGCCCACGCCCACCTCGCACAGCGCGGGCGACTCGTGCCGGATCTCGACGCCGAAGTTCGAGCCGGTCTGGGTGAACCGGCCGAGCCGGTAGCCCAGCGCGCGCAGGTAGTGCACGATCGCCGAGCTGTCGCCGAACAGGTAGGTGAACGCCCGCAGGTTGGTCAGCCGGAACACCGCCTGGTGCGCCGAGTAGCGCCACCCGTAGAGCGGGTGCGCGCGGTCCGGGCGCAGCAGCGGCGCGAGCAGCCTCGGCACGGTGAGCACCGCGAGCAGGCCCGCGACCAGACCGCCGAAGTAGAGCACCGCCGAGTCCCGGAGCGCGGCCCGCACCGCCGCCGCGCCGGTGAGCACCGTCGTGTCGCCGACCAGTGCGATCACCACGTCCGTGCCCAGCAATACTGCGGGCAGCGGCACGAGCAGCAGCACGAGCAGTTGGCCGAGTCCGAACACCACCCGCCGGCCGCGTCGCGCCGGGCCGTCCGCGAGCACCCGGTAGTCCACTGTGGAGGGTCGGGCGGGCGAGCCGTGCCAGACCTCGCCCGCCGGCACCGACTGGCCCACGTGCAGCGAGGAGGCGTGGCCCAGCTGCGCGTCGTCGCCGAGCGCGGTGTCCACGTCCAGCACGGACATCTCGCCGACGAACGCGCCGGCGCCCAGCGTGACCCGCCCGGTCCGCACCCGGCCGCCGTGCAGCCGGTACCCGGTGAGGTAGGAGTCCTTGCGCACCACCGCTCCCGCGCCGACGGTCAGCAGGTCCGCGCACACCGGCGGGTACCGGGTCAGGAACAGCGCGCCCGCGCCGATCCTCGCGCCCAGCGCGCGCAGGTACAGCGCGTACAGCGGCGAGCCGACGAACAGCGCGAGCGGGCTGAACGCGATCAACGTCCGCACCGTCCAGAACCGGAGGTAGCGCAGGCCCCACAGGGGGAACTCCCCCGGCGTCCACCGGCCGATCAGCACCCACTTGGCCGCGATCGGCAGCAGGCACACCGCCGCGAAGCCGGCACCGGCCGCCGCGACCGCGCGCAGGTAGCCGTCGAGCGGTCCGGTCGCGTCGGCGACCCAGCCGAGCCCGGTGTCCAGCAGCAGGCCCGCGCCGCACGCGTAGGCCAGGAACACCAACGCCTGGGCGAGCCCGCACAGCAGGTACCGCGCGGTGCCGGCCCGCAGCACGGCGACCGCGGGTTCGGAGGCCTCCTCGACCGGCGCGTCGGCCAGTGCCGCCGCGAGCGCCCGCACGGACCGGTGCGCGTACACGTCCCGCATCGGCACCGGCGGCAGGTCGGTGTCCCGGCGGACGCCGGCGCAGAACCGGGCCAGCAGCAGGGAATCCGCGCCGAGGTCGGCGAAGAAGTCCGCGTCCGCCGACACCCGCTCCACCCGCAGCGCCCGGGCCAGCGCGTCCGCCAGGTCGCGCTCCACGCCGTCGGCGGGCGGCACGTGCGGCCGGCCCGACGCCAGGCCGCGCGCGGACCGGGGCGGCGGCAGGTTGCGCCGGTCCGCCTTGCCGCTCGGCGTCATCGGCACCAGGTCGAGCCGCTCGAGGTGGGTCGGCACCATGTACCCGGGCAGCCGGTCGCGCAGCCGCCGGTAGATCTCCTCCGCGCCGGGGTCCACCGCGTCGCGCCGGAGGCTGTAGTAGGCGACGAGTTCGACCACGCCGGGTTCCGGCCGGTGCGGCTCGACCACCGCCTGCGCCACGCCCGGCACCTGGAGCAGCACGGACTCCACCTCGGTCGGCTCGACCCGGTAACCGCGGATCTTGACCTGGGTGTCGATCCGGCCCAGGTACTCGACCTCGCCGCCGGCGCCGACCCGGCCGAGGTCGCCGGTGCGGTAGATCCGGCCGGACGGGTTGTCCGGCAGGCCGAGGAAGTCCGGCACGAACGCGCGTTCGGTCAGGTCCGGCCGGTTCAGGTACCCCGTGGCGAGGCCGATGCCCGCGATGCCGATCTCGCCCGTCTCGCCGCGGTCGAGGGCGCGCGGCCCGTCCGGGTCGAGCACCACCACCGAGTAGGTCGGCAGCGGCACCCCGATGGTCACCGGCCGGTCCGGTCGCACCGGGGTCCAGGTCGCGGTGACGGTCGCCTCGGTCGGGCCGTAGACGTTGAGGAACCGCCGGTCCGGCCGGTGCCAGCGGTCGACCAGGTCCTCCGGGCAGGCTTCGCCGGACACCAGCAGGAACCTCAGGTCCGGCACGTCGTCGTCCAGCGTGGCGAGCAGCGTCGGCACGCAGCACAACGCGGTGATCCCGTTGTGCCGCAAGAACTCCCCCAGCTCGTGCCCGACCAGCGCGGCGCCCGGCGGCCGCGGCACGAGGGTCGCGCCCGCCAGCAGCGGCACCCAGATCTCCTCGACCGAGAAGTCGAACGCGATCGTCATGCCCTGGTACACCCGGTCACCCGGCTCGATCCCGTACACCTCGCCCGCCGCGCGCACGAAGTTGCAGATCGCCGAGTGCCCGACGGTGACGCCCTTCGGCCGCCCGGTGGAACCGGAGGTGTAGACGACGTAGCAGAGCCCGTCCGCCGCGCCGCCCTTGTCCTCGGAGGTCGGCCTGGTCGCGGGCAACCCGGCCAGGACGGCGTCGAGTTCGTCCAGGCACACCACGTCGACCGGCACACCCCGCCACCGGTCCCGCCCGGCGGACAGCGTCAGCACCGCGCGCAACCCGGCGTCCTCGGCGATGTAGGCGAGCCGATCGTCCGGGAACGCCGCGTCCAGCGGCACGTAGACCGCTCCGGCCTTCATCACCGCGAGCATCGCCCCGTAGGCCCGCGCGGGCTGGTCGACCAGCAACCCGACCCGATCACCCGGCACCACCCCGAGCGCGCGCAGGTGGTGCGCGACCCGGTTGGCCACCGCGTCCAACCCGGCCACGGTCAACCGCGCCTGGGCGCAGTCCACCGCGAGCCGCTCGGGATGCCGGTCGCAGTACTCCTCGAACACCTCCTCCAACCGCTCACCCGGCCGCCACCGCGCCGCCTGGTCCGCGCCGGGACAGGTCAGCACGGCCGTGCCGACGCCACCCTCACGCGCGCTCACCGCGCCTCCTCCGCCACGACGTCGGCCGACGGGTCCGCGGACGTGGGCGAGGGCAGCACCACGTCCGCGGGGGAAACCCGGTCAGGTGAGGAAAGCGCGGTGTCCGCCGCCGACCCGGCACGCGGCGGCACCACGTCCGCCGCCGCGAGCCGGTCGGACGCCCGGTCGGCCACCGCACCCGGTGTGGCGGGCGGAGGCACGAAGCCGGCAGGCGTCCGGTCCGGCGGGCGCGCGAAGTCGCCGAGGTGGTCGGCCACCTCGGCGGCGACCGGGTCCGGTGTGGTCGGTGGTGGCAGGAACGCCTCGTGCAGCGCGCGGACCGCCGGCTCCACCAGGTCCGCCGGCAGCACGGCGGTGAAGCGCGACGACGAGGTGGTCACCGTGGTGACCGGGGCACCGAGGTCGGCCAGCACGCGCAGCACCCCGGTGAGGTAGCGGCGGTCGTCGAACAGGCCGACGCCCACCAGGGACACCGCGCCCAGGTCCTCCTCCACCGACCACCGCGCGCCGAGCTCACCGGCCACCCCGTCGACCAGCGCGCGCAGGGGCGCCCGGCCGCGCACCGCGAAGCGGAAGCCGCGACCGTCCTGCCAGGACTGGACGTCCGGGTGCAGGCCGCGTTCCACCAGCAGCGCCAACGCCTCCGCGCCGCGCGCCGGGTGCAGCGTCACCAGCCGCAGGTCGCGCTCGTGGGCTATCCCGACCACCCGGTGCGGCTCCTCCAGCGGCAGCGCGGCGACGGTCGTGCCGGCCACCGGCCACGCCGAGTGCAGCACCCGCACCCGGACGCCGTGCCGCTCGGCCACCGCCACCGACCTCGGGTGCAGCACCTTCGCGCCGTTGCCCGCCAGCTCGGCCATGACGTCGTAGGACACCTCGGGCAGCCGCCTGCTGCCCGGCACCGCGCGCGGGTCGGCCGTGTGCACGCCCGGCACGTCGGTGCAGATCTCGCAGTCGGCGCTGCCCAGCGCGGCGGCCAGGGCGACCGCCGTCGTGTCCGAGCCGCCGCGGCCGAGGGTGAGCAGGTCGCCGTCACGGGTCCGACCCTGGAACCCGGCCACCACGACCACCTGCCACCGCCGCAGCCGGCCCAGCACGCGGTCGGTGTCGATCCGCTCGATCACGCCGGCACCCGGCCGGCCGGTCACCACGATCCCGGCCTGATCACCGGTCAGCGAGCACGCGCGCACCCCGAGATCACCCAGTGCCACCGCCAGCACGGCGGCCGACACCTGCTCGCCGGTGGCGGTCAACTGGTCCACCTCGCGCGGCTCGGGCCGTTCGGCGTACTCGCCCGCCACCGCGAGCAGCCGGTCCGTGGCGCGGCCCATCGCCGACACCACCACGACCACCCGCCGGCCCGCCGCGACCAGGTCCGCCAACGCCCGTGCCACGGACCGCACCCGGTCCGGTGTGGACAGCGACGAACCGCCGTACTTGCGCACGACGAGCGCGGCGCCGCCCGCCACTAATTCGGACATGTCCCGTTCCAAGGTAATCCTCCGCGTTTTTTACCCAGGTCAGGGGACAACTGCCGGCGGCCCGAGCCGTCCGCTGACCGGAGGCGCGTCCCACGCGCCGTTCGGAATGGAGCAGAGAATCCGAACGTAGCGCACCGCGGTCCACCCCGGACACCCTCCGGAAGGATTATGCGAAACGAGGCGGTGACAACACATTCGGCTGGTTTGAACCGCCGTACCACCGGTTCGGCGTGGCCCGAACGGCCCTCCCAGCTGGGAAAACCGGGTGCCCGCGGGTCGACCTGCCCCATTTCGCACGGTTCGTGCCACTCGCCGGGAAAAGCCCCGTCGTCCCGTCGTAGGAGACCTCCGGAAAAGGTCACGAAGTTTCCTCCGGAACGCATTTCAGTCGACTGCTCACATGGTCCGGAGCCCTCGAGGGTGCGCCTTACCGCGGGTTGGGCCACTCGACGGACAGCGGCCTGAACGCCAGGTCCGCCCGCCCCGCGAGCACCCCGTCGCGCAGGGTGCCCGCGTGCCGAGGATCACCGGCGGCGGTGAACGAGCCCCGGCCCACGATCGCGGTGAGGCTTTCCACCTGACGTGGCGTGGACATGAGCCGATTCTATGGCAGCGAAAGACAATTCTTCTTTGAATTCCGGTTTCCGATTCGTGACAGTAGAAACCATCCCGGAGACGAAGGAGGAAATGTCGTGTACCTGACGCCGAACGGCGAGGTGGTCGTGGTGACCGGCGCGTCGGCGGGCAGCGGCGAGGCGGCCCGCTTCCCGGACAAGTCCATTGTGGACCACGCCGCGTCCGCGACCGCGGTGCCGACCCCGTCCGAGGTGATCGCGGGCGAGTTCGGCGCGCGGGGCGCGCGCCACTTCGTGCGCGAGGTCCGCGACCTGCCGACGCAGCGCCTCGGCACGCCCGACGACGTCGCGCCGCGCCGGATCTGACCGCCACCACACTCCCAGGGGAGATCATGCCGCTCGCACTGCTCGCCCTCGCCGTCGGCGCCTTCGGGATCGGCACCACGGAGTTCGTCGTCGTCGGGTTGCTGCCCGACGTGGCGGGCGACCTCGGCGTCTCGATCCCGGCGGCCGGGCTGCTCGTGTCCGGCTACGCCCTCAGCGTCGTGATCGGCGCGCCGCTGATGACCATGGCGGGCTCCCGGTTGTCCCGCAAGACGGTGCTGCTCGCGCTGATGGGCGTGTTCATCGCGGGCAACGTGCTCTGCGCCCTGGCCACCGACTACACCGTGCTGATGGCCGGCCGGGCCGTCGCGGCGCTGTGCCACGGCGCGTTCTTCGGCATCGGCTCGGTCGTCGCGGCCGAACTCGTGCCGCCGCACCGCAAGGCCGGCGCCGTCGCGATGATGTTCACCGGCTTGACCGTCGCCAACGTGCTGGGCGTGCCGCTGGGCACGGCGCTGGGCCAGGAGTGGGGCTGGCGCTCGACGTTCTGGGCGGTCTCCGCGCTCGGCGTGCTCGGGCTGATCGGGATCGCCGCGCTGGTGCCGTCGACCCCGCGCCCGACCACCGGGCTGCGCGGCGAGCTGGCCGTGTTCCGCGAGCCGCAGGTGTGGCTGGCGCTGGCGATGACCACGCTGGGGTACGCGGGCGTGTTCGCCTCCTTCACCTACATCGCCCCGATGATGACCGAGGTGGCCGGGTTCTCCACCGGCGCCGTGACGTGGCTGCTGATCCTCTTCGGCATCGGCCTGTGCGTGGGCAACGTGCTGGGCGGACGCGCCGCGGACCGCCGGGTGCTGCCCGCCGTGTTCGGCACGCTCGGCCTGCTCGCGGTGGTGTTGTTCGCTTTCGTGTTCACCGCGCACGCCCGGTGGCCGGCCGCGATCACCATCCTGCTGTTCGGCGCCGCCGGCTTCGCCACCGTGCCACCGCTCCAGACGTGGGTGATGCGTCAGGCGGAGGGTTCGCCCGCGCTCGCCTCGGCCGCGAACATCGCCGCGTTCAACCTGGGCAACGCGCTCGGCGCGTGGCTCGGCGGCGCGGCTCTGGACGCCGGACTCGGCTACACCGCGCCGAACTGGGTCGGCGGCCTGCTGGCCGTGTCGGGACTGGGCGTGGCGCTCGCCGCGGGCCGATTGCACCGACGTGCCGGGGCCGTGCGCGTGCCCGCCTGACACAGCGAACTCCTCACCACCCCAGCACTTCTCACCACGAGGCCTGCGCGCGCACGTGCCTCGACACCGGAGGGCGGCTCGCGCCGGGCGAGGCACGAGCCGCCCTTCGCCTGACACCGCGGCTGACAGACCAGACCACGCGCGAGAAGGCGACAACCAACCCTGAGGGCGGGCGCGCGTTCGTGGTCGAGGCGGGTGCCCGGCTCACCGACGTCCACGAAAGCCTCTCCAAGGGTTGGCACGCCAAGAACATCGGGCACCGCGACCGCATCCCGGGCGGTAGGCGCCACGCGGGTCCGGTGCCTCCGATCGGGGCGCACCGGACCCCGCGCCACGCCGAGGGGACCGCCCGCCTTGCCACCCCCCGCGTCCGCGCGGGACACTGTGGGCGGTTTTCGATCTGTCGTCCGAACAGGTGAGGTGAGGGGATTCGACTCCGGTCGACCCGTGTCGTGGTGGATACGCAGCGTGTCGTGGAAACGCCGTCGGTGGCCGACGTGCAGGCCTGGCAGGACGCCCCCTACCCGTCCGTGCTGGTCGGAGCGGGTGGCGAGGTGCGCGCGGCCAACGACGCCGCGACCGCCCTGCTGCTCGAGCCCGGCGGTCCGGTCGCCGAGGTCGGCTGGCTCGCCGACGCGCACGACCGCTTCGTGAGCGCGCCGGACGACCTCGTGGTCCCGGTGGCGGGCTCGGTCGGCGACCGCAGTTTCGAGGCCCACCCCGTCGCGCACGACGACCGGTCGGTCACCTGGTGGCTGGTCGAGGACACCGACGTGCGGCTGGCCAGGGAGGCGCTCCAGGTCGAACAGGGCCGGGCCGCGCTGCTGGCCGACGTGTCGTCCGCCCTGCTGACCTCGTTGAACCCCGAGCGGTGCATGCGCATCACAGCCGAACTCGCCGCGCGCCACCTCGCGGACGCCGCGTTGGTGATCAGCGCCGGCAGCCACCGCGAGTCGACCGTGACCCGGTGCGCCCGCGACGGCGAGCCCGAGCAGGTCCGGACGCGGATCGACGCGGACGAGGTCGCCGGGCTCGGCGAGGCGCTGCGCGGGTTCCCGCCGGTGCCGTCGCGCTGGATCGATCCGGCGAGCGCCCCCGGCTGGCTCGCGCCGGACGGCTTCGGCGACGTCGGCTCGATCGTGGTGACCCCGCTGCCCGGCCACGGCGTGCCGGCGGGGGCGCTGATCCTCCTTCGGCACGCGGGCGAGCCCGTGTTCACCGAGGACGAGGAGGTGTTCGCCCGGCTGTTCGCCTCCCGCGCGGGCACCGCGATGTCGGCCGCGCACATGTTCACCCGGCAGGCGTCGATCACCGAAACCCTGATGCGGGAACTGCTCCCGCCCACGTTGCGCGACGTCGGCGGCATCGAGTTCGCGGGCCGCTACCGACCGGCGGGCGACACCGAGCGGGTCGGCGGCGACTTCTACGACGTGCACCCGGTCGAACGCGAGGACGGCGACGCCGAGGCACTCGCGGTGCTCGGCGACGTGTGCGGCAAGGGCCTGGAGGCGGCCGTGCTGACCGGCAAGGTCCGCACCACCGTGCAGGCACTGCTGCCGATGGCCGACGACCACCAGCAGGTGCTCGACCTGTTGAACAACGCGCTGCTCACCTCGCACCACACCCGGTTCGTCACGCTCGTGCTGGCGTCCGTGGTGCGCACCGGCGCGGAGGTGCGGCTGCGGCTCACCAGCGCGGGCCACCTGCCGCCGCTGATCGTGCGCAACAACGGCGACGTGGACGAGGCGGACACGACGGGCACGCTGGTCGGCGCGCTCGCCGACATCCCGTCCACCACCGCGACCGTGGTGCTCGCGCCCGGCGAGACGTGCCTGCTCTACACCGACGGCATCACCGAGGCCAGGGGCGGGCCGCTCGGCGGCGAGATGTTCGGCGAGCACCGGCTCAAGCACGCGCTGGCCGCGTGCGCCGGCATGCCCGCGGACGCGATCGCCGAGCACGTGCACATGCTCGCCGCCCAGTGGGTCGGGTCCGGCGCGCACGACGACATGGCCGTGCTGGCGATCACCGCGCCGCGCGGGCGGCACCTGAGCGCGGTCGGGGGGCACGGGCGCGGGCGGTTCACCCCGTGACGCCCGCCGACCTGTTGTGGGACGCGGTGGTCGCCGGTGACGAGTACACCGCGACCGACGTCGTCCTGGACTCGCTGCGGGCGGGGTTGGACGTGGAGTCCGCGCTGCTCGACGTGGTGGGCGCGGTGCAGGCGAAGGTGGGCGTCGAGTGGGCGGCCAACCGGCTGACCGTCGCCCAGGAGCACGCCGCGACCGCGATCAACGAGCGCGTCGTGGCCGCCGTCGCCGCCGGGCTCGACCGCGGCACGCCGACCAGGGGCCACGTGACGGTGGCGTGCCTGCCCGGCGAGTGGCACGCGCTGCCCGCGCGACTGCTCGCCGAGGTGCTGCGGCTGCGCGGGTTCCGGGTGGACTACCTCGGCGCCCAGGTGCCGGCCCCGCACCTGGTCACCCACCTGCACCGGACCGGTCCGGACGTGGTGGCGCTGTCCGGGTCGCTCGCGCCCCGGCTGCCCGACGCGCACGCGACGATCACCGCCTGCCAGGCCGCCGGCACGCCCGTGCTGGTCGGCGGCAGCGCGTTCGGCCCCGACGGCCGGTACGCCCGGCTGCTCGGCGCGGACCTGTGGGCGCCCGACGCGCGCACCGCCGCCGACCTGCTGCGCTCCGTGCCGCGGCCGCGGGACGGTCGGCAGCCGATCGACGTGCTGCCGCACCTGGCCGACCAGGAGTACACGATCGTCAGCCGCACCTCGGCGCAGCTGGTGAAGGCCGTGCTGACCGGGCTCGAGGAGCGCTTTCCGGCCGTGCGCGAGTACTCCGACCTGCAACGGGAGCACACCGCGTCGGACCTGGCGCACATCGTGGACTACCTCGCGACGTCGTTGTACGTGGACGACGCGGACCTGTTCACCGGTTTTATAAGCTGGACGGCGGACATCCTGGACGCCCGCGGCGTGCCACCGGTGTTCCTCCCGCCCGCCCTCGACCTGCTGGCGGCCGAACTGCGCGACTTCCCGCGCGCGGTCCGGCTGCTGACCGACGCCCTGTCCGCCTCGCACCACCACGGATCCACCGCATGAGAACTCCTGCCACACCCACGTTCACCAGCACGGTCGACGGCGCGGTCGCGCACGTCGTGATCCGGGGTGAACTCGCCTACGAGACCGGCGACGAGCTGGTCGCGATCGTGGACGACGTGCTGACCCTGGTCGCCGAGGTCCGCGTGGACTGCGCCGAACTGGGCTTCTGCGACTCCTACGGCCTGTCGACGCTGCTGCTCGTGCAACGCCGGCTGCACGCGGCCGACGTCCGGCTGAGCCTGGTCAACCGGTCCGCCGCGCTCGACCGGTTGCTCAAGCGCACCAACACGTTCCTGCACCTCACGAACCCGGCGCCGGACACCAGGCGACGCCGCGACAACTGAGGTGTTTGAACCGTCCACGACCCGGGTACCACGCACGACGTGCGGCACCACCGTCGCGAGGCCCGGGGGACGCCCGCGACGACGAGTCCCGCCCGGACAGGAGTGGGAACCATGGCTGCCGTCGAGGACGGGGCGCCGCAACTGGCGGTAGAGGGCATTCCGCTCGCCACCATCCGCGGATGGGTGCGCGGGCTGCTCGACGACCTCCACGCCGACGACCTGGACGACTGCCTGCTCGTGGTGACCGAGTTGGTGAGCAACGCGTTCGACCACGCCGACAAACCCCGCCACCTGCGCGTGCGCCGAGGCACCCTGGTCCGCATCGAGGTGGACGACAGCACCCACGACGAACTGATCATCGGCCACTCCCGCCTGGGCGAACACCGAGGCCGAGGCCTGGTCCTCGTGGACAACCTGGCCCTCGCCTGGGGAGTCGACCACTCCCCCCACGGCAAAACCGTCTGGGCCGATCTCCCCGGCCCCCGCCCCTGACCCGACGACCGGGGCCACGGTCGCGCCTCGGACACGAGCACTCCGACTCGGTGATCGCCTGGACCACCGAGTCGGTCGCCGGCGGACTGGACTCCTCGGGGGACAGGCCACGGTTGACCGTGCGAGTCCACCAGTACCGAGGGCCTCCACCTACGGGAACTGCTTCTCCTCGCGGCCGATGTCCTCGATCGGGCCGAGGATCGTCCAGCCGGGCCCAAGGGGGCGGGTGGAGCGGAAGCCGCGGGCGTTCGCGTACTCCTCGGCCTCCGCCGCGGTGTCCTCGGGGGCGCGCATGATCGTGTAGCGCGGGGGGTCCTCGTGGTAGAAGCGGTAGAACGTGCGGCCCTCGTCCTTGGACTGGTAGAGGATCACGCTGACGCCCCACAGGGCGTCGTACACCTCCTGGTCGCGCGGGGGTGTCGTCGTGCACGTGTCGGAGGGGCGGCCGGGCTCGCGGACGCAGGTTCGGTACTGGCTCCAGGCGATGCGTTCGGCGCGGGGGTGTTCCGCGATCAGCGTCCGCATCCGGGTGTCGGCCTGGGCGAAGGCGTCCTCGTGGCGGTCGTACTCCTGCTGTAGTCGGGTGAAGCGCTTCTCATCGAGGCCGCCGCCGAAGTGGGCCTCCAGGCCCGCGAGGACGGCGACCCGCCAGGCCAGGTACCCGACCGTCACGACGAGCAGCGTGATGACCAGGACCCGGACCGGCGAGCGCTTGTGGGGCATCAGGTCGGCGAGCTCAGAATGTGCCACTGATGGGGATCTCGATGTCCGCCTGCGCGATCGCCGGGGGGTACTTCCCGTCGAACCGGTCATAGTGCTGGAGCGTAAACCAGTCGATGAAGCCGTACTCCGTGATCTCGTCGTCCGGGTCGAGACCGAAGTGGTCGTAGGAGTGGAAGAGGAGCTTGCCGGAGAAGGAGTTGCCCTCGACCTTGTAGTCCTTCAGCGCGATCGTGTGGCCTTGGAACTGGTGGATCGCGATGGCGAGGGCGCGCTGGTTGGCGTCCCAGAGCGAGAAGTCGTACACCGGGAACTTCACGTCCTGGCTGTAGAACTCCTGGAAGAGGAAGTTCCTGGAGAGGTCCTCCTGGACCTTGAGCTGATCGGTGCGGCCCTTGTTGTCCACGAGGGACTGCTTGATGATCTGGCCGGCCTTGTCGGTGTACACCTTCTCCTGCGGTGAGGCGCCGACGGCACGGGAGAGGGCGGTGCCGGAGCCGCGGTAGAGGTAGCGGCCGGGGTCGAAGTTGTCGTCGACGGTGACCTTGCCCGCGCTCTGGCCGCCGCGGCCGTAGCGGAAGGCGTCGCGGAGGTCATCGACGGACTGGGCGTAGTCGGCGTCGGCACCGAGCTTGCCGAAGTTCATGATGTCGTTGAACTCGGCCCACATCCAGGACTCGGGCGTGATGCGGGCGACCCAGAACTCCCAGCCGAGGTCGGTGAGTTTGTCGAAGTCGTAGTCGTTGAAGGTGAGGTCGTCGGCGACGCGCGGGTCGGCCGGGACGGGCGGGTGCCGGGGGTCGGGTGCCTTGCGGTGGCCCTCGAGGAAGGACGACTGGTGGATCAGCATGTCGGTCGGGGGCGGGTCACCGGGGTCTCCGCCGTCCGGGATTCGCTTGCCGGGGGCGTCGGGGCCCGCCTTGTCGAAGGCGTCGCTGTCGAGGACGACGTACTTGGCGGAGCCGTAGTCCGTGGCAGTGACCGTGATCGTGCTGCCGTCGCGCTGCTGGCCCGACTGCTTGACCAGGTGGCGGCCCTTCTCGTCGTAGCGGTAGAGGGCCGGTGCGGTGCCCTTCGTACGGTCGGGGTCGAGGCGGAAGGTGAGCCTTGCGGCGTGGTCTGCGGGAGCGGAGAGCTGGAAGCCGTTGCCGAGGTAGCCCGGAGTGGACGTCGGGAACTCCCGCTGCTCGGCGGGGAGCCTGGTGACCTGGAAGCCGCCGACCTGCTCGGCGCGCAGGTCTTCGAGCGCGGCCTCGGCGGTGGTGGTGCCGCCGTCCGCGCGGCGCGTCACGTCGAAGGTGGAGTTCTTGGCGCTGGGAGAGGTGTTGAGCCTCGTCTCCTCGCCGTCCTGGACGCCGTCGCCGTCGGTGTCGGCCTTGGTGGGCTCCGTGCGGAGCTCCAGCTCGCGGGCGTCCGCGAGGCCGTCCCGGTCGGTGTCGTCGTTGGCGGGCTCCGTCCGGAGCTCCAGCTCGCGGGCGGTCGTGAGGCCGTCCTTGTCGGGGTCCTCGGCGCCGTCCTTGACGCCGTCGCCGTCGGTGTCGGCCTTGAGCGGGCTGCTGAAGCGGTAGCCGAGCTCGGCGAAGTCGGAGAGGCCGTCGCCGTCGGTGTCCTGGGACTTGGGGTTGAGCCGGGCGCGCACCTCCAGGTCGTCGGGGAGGCGATCGCCGTCGGTGTCCACCGTCGGCGAGACGCCGTGCTCGGCGAAGGACGCCCAGGTCGGGGTATCGGTCGTGGTGCCAGGCTCGGCGCGGTACCAGACGGTCTCGGTCCTGCCCGGTTGCAGGGTGTTCGCAGGGCCGACGCCCTGGAGCGTCGTGCGCACGCCCTGGGGGGCGGCGAGCTTCGCGGCGGAGGTGTCCGTGATGCGGTCGGAGAGCTCGAAAGTCAGCGACCACTGGGAAACGGGGTGATCGGAGACGTTCTCGAGCTGGAGCCGGGCGACGTAAGAGCCCTCCGTCGCCCTGTCGCGGAGGGCGGCCGGGACCTGGCTCCACGTCGCGTCGCCGGGGGCGACCTGGCGGTAGGAGACGTCGACCGTGTTGTCGTGGTAGAGCGTCGCCCCGTCGGTGGCCGCGCCGTTGCCGGGGGTTCCCGCGACGGCGGGCACGGCCGTGCCGAGGAGAAGGAGTAAGGCCGCGCCGAGGGGCACGGCGACGCTTCTGTGCACTGTTACCTCTCAGTCTGGTGCGTGCGGATCGGCGGCCGCCATCAGGGCGGCAGCCGCCCTCATTGCTCGTCGTTTCCATTCCCGCCCGCCTGGATCCACTCGGCGGGGGATGGACAACTGTCCCCATCGTGGATAAATATGTGCTGAACATACTTTTCGACTGTGCAGCAAGGCAGCAGCCATTCGGGTTGTGAACTGTTTGTGAAGACAACATGATCCCACGCGACTGCGGCTGCCGGGATAGGTGCTCGACCGACCGGATGGGCAACCTCCTGGTCAGCCGGTTTGGGGAGATGTCCCGAAAAGGCGGTCATGATCCGGTGCTACAGCCGCAGGCTGTGATCCCGATGGGGATGCGGGGACAGGCACCGTGATCGACTTCGAGGATCTGTGCGACGCCGGCGAACACCATCGTCTGCTGATCCGACGTCCGCTCACCCCCGACACAATAGTCTGGCCCAGAATGCCACTGCACTGTCGAAATGACCGGGGAATCGCCCCGACGTGATAAACGCTGCAAGGTGAGGACGGCGAGACTCTGCTCGAACGGGTCACCGCCGCCGATCGCCCGAGCGCTTGGGCAGCTCGGGGAGTCTCGCCGGCCGCTTGCGAGACCGGGTTCACGGGTGTCCGCAGCGGTTTCCCGAACGCGACGGGTGCTCGTGGCTCGCGGGCGGGTGGGTGGCGTGCGAGGCCTTGTCGGGGGGAATCGGGCAGGTGTGTGCGGTCGGGGCGGCGGATTGTGCTGGGAGGCGGCGGGTTCTGGCGTGGGGTGGGTGGTTCGGCCTTGCGGGTGGACTCGGTTGGTGGGGGCTGTGCGGGGGCCGGTCGCGCGGCAGGCTGCGAAGTGCGGATCGGCTTGGGGCGGCGGGAGTTGGGCCGGTTTCGCGGTGGCGCGGTCGGGTTGCGCGCCGCGTGGTCGGAGAGGGGCGACGGTGGGGCTGCGCGGCAGGACCGGCGAGGGTGTTCTCGGGTGGGAACTTCCTGTCCCCCAAGGGAAACCTCGGCCGGAGAGCCGAGTGCCCCGACCTCGGCCCCCATCCCGCTGCCCGGCACCTTCACCCGCGGACAAGGAGCAGTCATGACCGAGATCAGCCAGTCCCAGTTGCACCGGGAAGCCGTGGAGATCGCGCTGTGGGAGGTTCCCTCCCCCGCGCCGGACGCCGACACGCTCGCCGAGCTGTCGCGGCTCGACTCCGGCGGTGACGACCAGGGGGTGGGCAACAAGTCGGCGGGTGACGGGAGTGTGCTGCCCGATCTGGGGTCGCTGTCGACGTTCGGGTCGTGGGAGTCCGTCGCCAGCACCATCGTGCACAAGGCGGTGACGCTCAGTGGGTTCAACCCCGGTACCGCGGAGTTCGACCCGGTCGCCTGGGGGAACTTCCTCAACAAGTTCGCGACGATCCCGTTCTTCCTGACCTACACCTACGACAACCGCGACACCTCCATCACCAAGCTGTCCCTGAAGGGCGCGGTCGACGCGGTGTCGGATCTGGTCGAGAACATCATGACGCCGGAGAACTTCAAGGGGATCCTGACGACCATCCAGAAGATCGGCACGCTGGCACTGGAGAACAAGGGCCAGACGCAGAAGAACTCCAACCAGCAGGTCGGTGTCCTGTCCCGGCACGCGAGCTCGCTCTACCTCGGCGCCGTCCGGACCGAGGTGGCGATGGAGTACAGGTCGGGCAAGGGGTACGAGCAGTTGCAGCAGAGCATCAAGGTCTACCGCGGCTACGGCGTGCTCGACTTCGACAAGTGCAAGCGCAACTCCGACACGCTGCTCAACTGGGACGGCCAGGACGTGAACGACTGGGAGAACGGGACGGCCAGCGCGTCGAAGACGCCCAACGACAGCCCCGCCTGGAACCAGTAGCTCGGGTAGGTCCACGTCCACCGGGCTCCCGGGGTTGCCACCCCGGGAGCACTCCACCCCGGGCAGGTACCCATGTCCTCCGCGGAAGCGCCGCCTCGCGGGACGGCGACGGCCTCGACCTTCACCCGGGTCCTCGCCGAGAACCTCGACCACTCGGACGGTGGCCTCACCTTCGTCCGGGAGGACGGGCACGAGCACGTCGTGAGCTGGTCGGAGCTGTCGCGGGAGGCCCTGCGCCGGGGACGCCTGCTGCTCCGCGGCGGCCTGCGCAAGGGAGAGCGCGTCGCGCTCGTCATCCCCGAGCAGCGGGAGTTCGTCCTCACCTTCCTGGGCGCGGTCTCGGTGGGCGTCGTCCCGGTCCCGATGTACCCGCCGCTGGGTTTCGGCAGGTTCGAGGCGTACCTCGCGGACGCCGCCCACGTCCTCCGCGCGGCGGGAGCCCGCGCGCTGTTCACCCCCCGGAGCCTGGTGGACGCGCTGTCCCCGGCGGTCGAGGGCTTGCGGGTCGTCGTCCCGGAGGAGTTCTTCGCCGAGCCGCTGGTGGGGAGTGCGCCCCGGCCCGAGCCGATCCTCCCGGACGACGTGCTGTTCCTACAGTTCACCTCGGGGAGCACGGCGGCGCCCAAGGGCGTGCGGGTCACGCACGCCAACGTGCTCGCCAACTGCGCGGCCATCATCGGCGCCCTCGGCCTGGACCGCGAACGGGACCGGGGCGTGAGCTGGTTGCCCCTGTACCACGACATGGGGCTGGTCGGTTTCGTGCTGGCGCCGCTGATCGCGCGCTGCCCGGTGACCTACCTCCCGACGCTGCGCTTCGCGCTCTCACCGAGGACCTGGCTGGACGCGGTGAGCCGGCACCGCGCGACGGTGACCTTCGCGCCGAACTTCGGCCTGGCGTTGGCCGTCAAACACACTCCCGCGGAGGAACTCCGGCGGCTGGACCTGTCCTGCCTGAGGGTGGTGGGCTGCGGCGCCGAGCCCAACCACCCGGAGACGCTGCGCTCGTTCGCGGCGCACTTCGCGGCGGCGGGGCTGCGGCAGGGTGCACTGGTGCCGTGCTACGGCATGGCGGAGGCGACGCTCGCGATCTCGTTCAGCGACATCGGGGTTCCGCTCGCCCCGGACACCATCCGGAAGGAGCCCTACCACGCGAGCGGCCTCGCGCAGCCGGCCCCGCACACGGAGGCGCCCGGCGAGCAGGTGACCTTCGTGCCCTGCGGGCGCCCCATCTCGGGCCACCGGGTCGTCATCGTGGACGACGAGGGGAGTCCGCTCCCGGACCGGCACATCGGCGAAGTCGTCTTCCAGGGGCCCAGCGTGGCCGCGGGCTACCACGGTGACCCGGAGGCGACCCGGCGCGGTTTCACCGCGCACGGCCTGCGCACCGGGGACCGCGGATACCTGGCGGACGGCGTCCTCTACGTGACGGGCCGCAAGAAGGACCTGCTGATCGTCAACGGGCGCAACCACGACCCCCAGACGGTGGAGTGGGCCGCGGCCGAGGTTCCCGGCCTGCGCAAGGGCAACGTCGTGGCCTTCACCCGGCCGGGCCCGGTCACCGAGGAGGTGGTGATCGTCGCCGAACTCCGCGCCGGGGACGCCGCCGCGGTGGCACGGCAGGTCCGCGGTCACGTGCAGACGGCGCTGTCCCTGTCCGTCGCGGAGGTTCTCCTGCTGGCGCCCGGAGAGCTGCCCAAAACCTCCAGCGGCAAGGTGCGGCGGCGCGAGACGCGGCGGCAGTACCTCGGCGGGACGCTCCACAGTGGAGTGTTCCGCCACCCGAGTTGACCCACCACCACGAGGAGCGGCCATGAACACCCGTCTCGACCCCGGAGAGCGGGAGCAGCTGTACTCCCTGATCCACGAGAAGTTGGACCTCGGCGGCGCCGAGCGTCCCGTGGAGATCGAGGACACCACCGCGGTGCGGGAGCTGCCGGGTGTCGACTCCCTGAAGCTCTTCGGCCTGCTGGGCGCGATCGAGCTGGGCTTCCGGGTCAACCTGGGTTTCGAGGCCATTCCCCAGGTTCAGACCGTGCGGGACGTCGAGAGGTTGATCTGCGAGTCGCGCGCGCGGTACGCCGGGCGCCCGTCCTGACCCGCCGGAGGTGGCCATGAGCACGGGGACCGAGGAGCAGGCGCGGCGGGAAGCGGTGGAGATCGCCCTGTGGGCACAGGGCAGGCAGGCACCGCCGAGGGAGGTGCTGGCCGAACTCGGGCTGCTGGGCCCCGACGGCCGGGTCCTCGCCGACGACGGCCAGGAGGCGGGTGCCGGCAACGCCTACGGCGAGGACGGCAGTCGGCTGCCCGACCTGGGGCCGTTGGCGCCCTTCGGCTCGTGGCAGTCCGTGGCCGCCACCATCCTGCGCAAAACCGCGGACTCCGCCGGCTTCGACCAGACGTCCACGGTGTTCGACGTCTTCCAGTGGATCCTCTTCGAAATCCAGTTCGCCTCGATGCCGTTCCTCTACGACATCACCGAGGACAGCCGTGACGTCTCCATCTCGTCGCTCTCGCTGTCACCGGCCGTCCGGGCGGTGACCGACCTGGTCGGCGGGCTGGTGACCGAGGACGCGCTCACCGGCATCGTCGACTCCATCAAGAAGATCGGCCAGCTGGCGGTCGAGAACCCGGGGCAGCCGGAGAAGAACAGCAACGTGCAGCAAGGGGTGCTGACCGTGGCGGACGGGAACGTGCGCCTCGGGTTGCTCCGGACCGCGGTGCGGATGGAGTACCGGTCGGGCAAGGGGTACCAGCAGCTCAACCAGGAGATCTCCGTCAGCAGGCTCTTCGGGAACCTCGACTACGGGATGTGCCTGCGCAACGCCGACATATTGCTGGAGTGGGACGGGCAGGACGTGGACGACTGGGTGAACGGCACCTCCAGCTCACCCTTCCCCGCCAACACCAGCCCCGCCTGGGACAACTGAGGTCGTGAGCCCGCCCCGCTACGCCCGCGGCACGTGGATGGCCAGGGCCACCACGTCGTCGCGCTGGCCGCCGTCCAGCATCAGCCGGGCGGCGGTGTCCACCAGGTCCTCCACGGACTCGGTCGGGGTGGTGGCGAGCAGGGCGCGGAGTTCGGCGGTGCGGTCGTCCAGGTTGCTGTCGCGGCGCTCGACCAGGCCGTCGGTGTGCAGGAACAGGGTCGAGCCCGGGAGGAGCAGGACCTCGTGGTCGGTACGGCGGTGGGGCCGCAGGTGGGGGAAGCCGAACAGGATGTCGTGACCCTCGAGACTGCGGGGCGGGCCGTCCGGCGGCACCAGGACCGGCGGTGGGTGGCCCGCGTTGGTCCACGTCAGGAGCCGGCCCTCCGGGACCTCGCGGAGGTGGGCGTGCAGGAGGGTGCCGCGGGCGGGGACCCGGATGCCCGCCAGGGCGTCCTCGAGCGCCGTCACGACGGTCGACGGCGGGTGGTCGCGGTGGTCCCACGCGGCCTGGCGGAGCATGCTGCGGACCTGGGCCATGAGGGTGGCGGCGCGGATGTCGTGGCCGGTGATGTCACCGACCGTGACGGCCAGGGTCGAGCCGCCGGCCGCGGTGGGCAGCGGGACGGCGTCGTACCAGTCGCCGCCGACGCGTTCGCCGGTGTCGGCGGGCAGGTAGCGGGCGGCCATCCGCAGGCCGGGCACGTCCGGGAGGTCGCTGAGCATGGCCTCCTGCATCCGCCGCACGACGAGGACGCGGTCCTCCACGTACCGGGCGCGTTCCAGCGCCTGGGCGGTGTAGGCGGCGATGGTGCTGATCACCGCGCGTTCGGAGTCGTCCACCGGGCGCGGCGAGTCCCAGCCGAACACCAGCACGCCCAGCACGTCGCGGGTGCCGACGAGCGGCGCCACGCAGATCGCCTCCACGTCGAGTGCGGCCACCACGGCCACGACGTGCGCCGGGAACTGCTCGGCGATGGCGGCGCGGTCCTCGTAGCAGAGCATCCGCCGCTCCCTGGCCACCCGCGCGGTCAGCAGCGGCGCGTCGACCGGGTAGTGCTCGTACTCGCCTCCGTCGGCACCGAACGGCACGCGCGGGTCCGCGATCCGGCGCATCCACCCGCCGGGCTCGATCACGCTCAACCCGACGTAGGTGGGTGCCAGCTCGCCGGACACCAGGTCGGTCACCTGGTACCGGATCTGCTCCAGGCTCATCGTCCCGGCCAACGCCTGCGAGGCGACCAGCAGCAGCCGGTCCCGGATCGCGGACTGCCGCACGAGCACGGCCAGCTCCGCGGTCCGCGCCCGCTCGACGTCCGCCTCCCGCACGGCCAGCCGCAGCCGCAACTCGGTGGCGCACGCGACGGCCAGGTCCGCGAGCGCGCCCAACTCGCTCTCGGTCCACTCCCGGGGCACGCTGTCGATCGCGCACAGCGAGCCGAGCACGGTCCCCTCGCCGTCGGTGAGCGGCATGCCCGCGTAGGCGATGACGTCGAGGTCGCGGATCGCGAGATTGCCCTCGAGCCGGTCGTCCAGGCGGGCGTCGGCCACGACCAGCGGTCCGCCGGTGGCGACCACGTGCCGGCAGAACGAGTGCGACAACGGCGTCTGCCGGTCGTCGGACCACGGCCGCGCCAACCCGACCGCGCCGGGCAGCACCTGGCGGTCGACCTCGACCAGCGACACCAGCGCGACCGGCACCCGCAGCTGGATCCGCACCAGGTCCGCGAACCGGTCCATCACCGGGTCGGCCGCCGCGCCGAGGCCGGTGGCCCGCACCCTCGCGCCGCGCGCGAGGTCACCCGGCACGCGGTCGGACGACTGGTCGGACACCCCTCGAACTCCGCTCTGCCGCACACCCCGGGCAGTGCCTATTCGACCACAGGGGCCGAGGTCGAGCCTCTCCGCCGCGGGTCCGGCGTCAGTTCCGCGACAGGCACAGCACGTACGAGTCGGCGGGCGACAGCGTCCGGGAGACCTCGATCCCGTACTGGTAGTGGACGTTGTACACGTCGACCTTGTAGGCGTCGGTGTTCTCGGGCAGCGCGGCGCAGTCCGACTCGCCGAGGTAGGGGTTGCGGCGCAGCACCGTGTACGAACCCGGCGCGCACAGCGGGTCCGACCGCATGTCCGGCGAGGAGTCGGTGCCGTCGTTGGCCACGCACGAGCCGACCGACACGTACTTCAGCCGGTCGACGGACAGCTCGCTGTGCAGCTCCGGCAGGCCGTACGTGGTCGTCGGGAGCTCGGGGACCCAGGTCGGCGCCGTGCCCGTGGCCGTCGGAACGGGCGCGGCCTCGTACGTGGTCGTCGGCGCGACGGTGTAGACCGGCCGCGGCGTCGTGATCACCACGGGCGCGGCGACGGGGGTCGAGCGGTCCGGGGTGAGGCCGTACGCCACCAGACCGAGGATCGCCGCGACACCGGCCGTCGCGAGCACCCGCCCGGTGGTCAGGCCACCCCGCACGTGCACCAGCACCACGTGGCCCTCGGCCGGCGGCCCGAGCGGTAACCGCGCGCCGTCGGGCACCGCGGCCGGCACCCGCACGTCCAGGGTGCGCCGCAGGCCGTGCACCTCCCAGGGCACCGGCACGACCACGGCGGTCCGCCGCCGGGGCACGGTGATCTCGGCCAGCACGGGCAAGGTCTCGTCCACCGGTTCTTCGTCCATGTCCAGTCAGACGCGCCGGAGTGGACCGCCGTTACCGACGGAAACCCTTTCGGCGGAACAATCCGCCGATCACCCCGATGGCCGGACAGCGGCGCGGGTTTCTGCTACGACTCCCCCGTCACGCCAGGTGCCGCACCACGAAACTGCGGGCGCGGGGATCGGTCGCCCGGTGCGCCAACGCCCGGAAGTCGGCGCTCGACTCGCCGCGTTCCAACCGGGTCGCCCTGGCCGCGGCCAACTGCACCTCGCCCGCCAACTCCGGCAGGCGCGCCAACAGCTCGTCCAGCACCGACGTCCGGTCGCCGCGAAACGCCCGGCCCGCGGTGACGATCACCCGTTCCAGGTCGTCCACCGCGCCGTCCAGGGCGGGCGACCCCAGCGCCTCGGTCACCAGTTCGCGCAACCACGGCGGACGCAGGTCGGGGGTTTTCCCGCGCTCCAGCAACGATCTCAGCACCCGCAGCGCGCCGCGCGCCCGCGTCCGGGTCGCGGCGGCGAGCGAGGACCGCAGCACGGCCTCGGCGTGCCGGACCGACGGACCAGCCAGGCGCACATCCGCCGCCACCACGTCGAGCAGCGCCTCCACCACGGGGTCCGCGTGCCGCGCCGACACCGCGTCGACCACGGCCTCGGCCAACCCGGGCGTCAACGGCAGGCCCAGCGACCCGATCCACTCGGCCACGTCCCGCGCCGCGCCCGGTGTCCTGGTGGCCAGCAGCACCGCCGCCAGCTCCGCGTCGAACCACCCCAGTTCCCGCGCCACCGTCACCAACCGGTGCGCCGCCGCCCGGGACGCGCCGACCGAACCGCCCAGCACCAGCTCGACGCACCGCCGCCGGCTCGGCTCGTCCCACGGCGCCAGGGAACCCGCCACCCGGCCGGCCAACTCGCGGTCCGAAGTGGACAGTGGACGCAGGTGGGGCACCAGTTCCGGCAACCCGCGCGCGGGGCACGCGTCCAGCACCGTCACCACGACCCGGGCCAGCTCGTTCTCAGGCAGGCCCTCGGCGTGGGTCATCGCGCGCGCCAGCAGCGCCGGATGTCCTCGCGCCGCCTGCACCATCGCCTGCACCACCAGCGCGCGGTTGTCCGCCACCACCGGTTCCAGCCACTCCACCACGCGCAGCGCCGACCCGGCGTCGGTGCCGGGCGTTTTCAGCAGCACCGTCCGCACCAGGCCGATCGCCCGCCGGTCGCGCGGCGCGGGTCGGGCCACCAGCAGGTCGACCACCCGGGCGGGCGCGCGGACGGCGGCCTTCTCGGCCACGTACAACGCGCGTTGCGCCGGCACCCGGTCCGCCGACAGGGCCAGCGCCAGCACGTCCGCGAGCGCCACCGTGCCGCGGTCCACCACCGCCGTCGCCACGAGTTCGCCCTGCACCTCGTCCCACCCCTTCGCGCAGGGCAGGCACAGCACCGCGCGCCAGTCCGTCCACCCCAACCCGCGCGCCGCCTCCGGGTCGTCCAGCACCAGGGTCGCGACCGCGACGGCCTCCGCGACCACCTGCCCGGGCAACCGGTTCGCCATCGCGACCCGGAGCAGCCCCGCGGCCGGACCGGGTGAGCCGGTGGTGTGCAGGCGCAGGATCCGGGACCGGCCGAGGATGCCCGTGCGACCGTAGTACTCCTGGAGCACCAGGAGATCCGCGTCGGTCGGCGCGGTCACCGCCTCGTCGAAACCGGTCAGCAGCACGTGCGCGACCTCGTCCGCGAGCACCCGGTCCGCCATCGCCGACCGGCGTTGCAGCACCGCCTCCACCGCCGACCGCAGCGCGCGGTCCCGGTCCGCCGCCATCCGCCCGACCACCGAGCCGAGCGCCTTGGCCACCGCGAACACCGCGTCCTGCGCGACCTCGCCGAAGATCCCGCACACCACCGCGACGAGTTCGCCCAGCACGTCCTCGGGCGCGCCCGCGATCGCGTCGGCGAAGTGCCGCTGGTGCTCCGGCGACAACCCGACCGCCCGCTCGGCCAGCGCGCGCACCTCGGCCACCTCGCGCCGGGTCACCGCCGCCAGCGCCAGCGCGCGGAACGTCAGCAGGTCGTCGCCGTCCAACCCGGCCGTGAGCGCCCGGTAGGCCGCCGGGTCGGCCGGCGCGTACAGCAGTTGCACCAGCACGGGCGCCAGGTGACCGCGTCGCACCGGGTCCGCCAGCGCGGCCGCGAACTCGGCCCGGTCGCCGGCGGCGCCCGCGAGGTGCCGCGCGATCACCCACTCCGCGAAGCTCTGGTGGAAGAACCGGAACCACGCCGGGTCGGCGCCCGCGACCAGCACGCCGGTCGAGCACAGCTCGTCCACCACCTCCGGCGCGGGACGCGGTTCCAGGTCGGTCGCCTTGAAGTCCTCCACGAACGTCGTGCCGGACCGGGCGAACAGGTCGCGTCCGCCCGCGAGGCACACCCGCCCGCGTTCCTCGGACTCCTCGTAGCTCAGCTCCCGGCGCGGGCTGCGCACCACGTGCGCGCCCCAGTAGCTGTCGAACAGCCGGGCCACGGTCAGGTCCTCCGGCACGTCGCCGGTCGGCGCGTACAGCCGGCAGGTGAGCGCGAGCAGCAGCGGGCTGCCGCACACCTCCACCACCGTGCGCCGGGTGGTCCGCAGGTGCAGCAACCGGTCGAGGAACCGGCCGTGCGGCCCGGGATCCGCGCCCGGCTCGGCCAGTCCGCGCAGGTACGCGAGCGCGAACGCCTCGGTTTCGGCGCGGCTGAGCCGGTACACCTCGCGCCGGTCGACCAGCGTCGCCAGCAGCGGCGCGCGGTCGGCCAGCGGCTCCAGGTGGGTCTGGTACTCGAACGACCGGCAGGTGAACACGACCGGCACGCCGGAGTCGACCACCCGCCGCAGCCACGCCACGACGACCGGCCGGCTCGCCGCATCCAGGATCAGGTCGAGGGTGTCCAGCAGCACCACCGGTCGCAGGCCGGCGGCGCGCTGCGCGGCGAGCACGTCGGACAGCGGACCCGACCGCAGCACGGCCGCGCCGAACTGGTGGTCCAACTCGGCGGCGTCGCGCGGCCGGTCGCGCACCTTCGCGCTCGCCGACACCAGCACCACGCCGGTGTCCGGGTCGGCGGCCAGCTCGTCGTGGATCTGGCCCAGCAGCACGGACTTCCCGAGTCCGGCGTCCGCGTGCACGGCCACCACGGCCGGGTCGGCGAGCGCCTGCCGCACGGCGGGCAGGAACACCCGGTGCAGGGTGTCCCGCTCCTGGAGGGGGAGGATCAGCCGGGCCGGGTCGGTGAGCGACGCCCTGGTCGGCGACACCACCCGGTCGCGGGCGTCGGCGAGCGCGGGCGGGGTCCACAGCCGGCCCGCGCGGTCCCGGTCGGGGTCGGTCCGCAGGGCGCGCAGCAGGTCGTCCGCGCCCTGGTCGGTGAGCGCGGCGACCGGGAAGTGGGTGGCCGAGTGGGGCAGGAGGAACAGCGGGATCTCCCGCGCGTGCCGGCCGGGCAGCAGCACGGGCAGCACCCGCGGCTCCCAGTGGTCCGGCTCGGCGGTCAGCAGCTCGCGGATGATCTTGGCCTCGTACCGCGCGCCCCAGCCCTCGCCGTCCGGCGCGCGCGGGTCGACCCGCCGCAGGTACCCCGGCGAGACGACCACCAGCACGAAGTCGGCGACGCGCAGTTCGCGCTCGGCCCACTCGGCCCAGTTGACCCGCGGCCCGTCGACCCACTGGTCCAGCACCACGTCGACGTCGCGGTCGCGCAGGAACTCCGCGAGTTCGCGCACGGCGCGGACGTGCGCGGTCGTGTCGTGCGAGTACGTCACGAACGCACGGGGTCCGACCACGGCTGAGCACCTTAACGGACCACGACCCGCCGTGGTCCGGCGTTCGCCGGTGCGCTTCGGAGCCGGGTTCCGACTACTTGACGACACGCGTCAAGTAGCTGCTACCGTGCGCCTGTCCGGGAGGGGGAACCGATGCCCGAGTGGTCCGAGCCGTCGACCGCGACGCACACCGCCGTCGCCCGGCAACTGCGCCTCGACGTGACCGCGAAGCTGTTGGACCCGTTGGCCGTGCTGCTGGACGCGGCCGCCACCACCGCGCTGCGCCGCCGGGTGGAGGCCGAGGCGGACGTGTGGGCGGCCCAGGTCACCGGCCGGAACGAGCGCCTGGCCCGGGAGACCGCGACCCGGATCGTGTCGGCGGTGTACCAGGACGGCCCGGAGTTCGCGCCGCCCGCGTCGTGGTGGCGGACGCCGTTCGGCGACCTGGTCGCGCGGCGGTTCGGCCACCCGACCGCCGACGTCGTGCCGGTCGCGGTGGCGGGCGCGATGCTGGGCATCACCCGGCAGGGCGTCCACGACCTGGTCCGGCGCGGCAAGCTGGACCGCGACCCGGGCGGCGGCGTGCTCGCCCGCTCGGTGCGGGACCGGCTGAACCCGGTGTGAGGCGAGGATGTCCGAGAGGTTCCGGCGACGCGCGGTCCGCCTGCTGACCCCCGTCGGACCCACCCCGCTGCGCCGGTGCCCGGTACCGGTCGACCGGCGGATCTCCCTGCACGTCAAGGACGAGACGGTGCACCCGACCGGCAGCGTGAAGCACCGGTTCGCCCGCGACCTGGTGCTGGACGCGGTGCGCGCCGGCCGGATCACCGAGGGCACCCCGCTCGTGGAGGCGACCGGCGGCAACACGGCCGTGGCGGAGGCGCACTTCGCGCGGCTGCTCGGCCTGCCGTTCACCGCCGTGGTGCCGCGCAAGACCGCCCGGGCCCGGCTCGCCCGGATCGAGGAGCAGGGCGGTCGGTGGCACCCGGCGGGTCCGCCGATCGCGATCTACGACCAAGCGCGCGTGCTGGCCGAGGTCACCGGCGCCCACTACCTCGACCACCTCCACGCGCTCGCGGACAGCGTCGACGCGCGGGTGCCCGACACCCCGCTGGCCGCCGAGATCCTGGCCGACCTGCCCGAACCGCCGGCCTGGATCGTGCTGGGCGTCGGCACCGGCGCGAGTTCCCGCGCGGTGGGCCGGTTCGTCCGCCACCACGGCCTGCCGACCCGGATCGCCGTCGTCGACCCGGAGAACTCCGCGTACTTCCCGGGATGGGTCACCGACCGCGCGGACTACGCCACCGGGATGCCGTCGGCCATCGACGGCATCGGCAGGCCGCGGGTGGAGCCGGCGTTCGACCCGGCGGTGGTGGACCTGGTGATCCCGGTGCCGGACGCGGCGGCGGTCGCGGCGATGCGGCACTTCGCCGCCACCACGGGCGTGCACGCGGGCCCGTCGACCGGCGCGGCGCTGTGGGGCGCGCTCCACCTGGTCGACCGGATGAGGCAGGAGGGCGCGCGGGGCCCGGTGGTCCTGATCGCCGCCGACTCGGCCCGCGCGCACGTCGACACGTACTACGACAACCGGTGGACCACCGCGAAGGGCTGGGACCTCGCCACACCCGCCGCGACGCTCGACCACTTCCGGCGCACCGGCGAGTGGCGCGACCGCTGAACGCCCCCGCGCCGCCGCCGACTACGGCTGTTCGGGCCACCGCCGGAGTTCCTCGACGTACCGGGCGAGGAAGCGCGTCCGGTCGGCCGCCTCCAGCGAGCCCAGCACCTCCAGCACGTCCTGACCGCGGTCGACCAGCAGCACCCCGGTCGCCCGCACCGCGTCGGCACCCCGTTCCGCGACCACCCGCGCCAGGTCCTCCTCCCGCGCCCAGTCCCGCACCACCGGCGACCCGCGGTCGGCCAGGATCCGCGCGCTGTCCGCGATCTCCGCGCGGTAGTGGCGGGTCCGGTCGGTGAAACCGCCCTGTACCAACGGGCGCACGAGCGCCACCAGCTCGTCCGCCGCCTCCGGGTACCGCCGCGCCGCGCGCAGCGCCAGGTAGGTGTTCTCCCGACCGAGGACCTCGCCCTCGTGGTCGGCCAGCCGGGCGAAGTGCTCGACGCCCATCCGGGACAGCGCGATCGACTCGGTGAGCCGACCGGCCTCCAGCGCGCGGAAACCCCGTAGCTGCGCGCGTTCCGCGAGGACCGGGTGCCCGGCGGCCGACGCCTCGGGGTGCGCCTCGACGGCCCGTCGGTCCGAGTCCACCGCGTCCGCCTCCCGACCGCGGTCGTGCAGCAGCACGGCCAGTTCCAGGTGCTCGGCCACGGTGTCCTGGTCGACCACGTCGGTCGGCAGCGCGGCGAGCGCGCGGCTCACCGCCACCGCCTCGTCCAGCACGTCGTCGTCCGGCCGCTCCCCCTTGTGCCGCACCACGGACAGCAGCCGCAACGCCCGCAGCAACCCTCGGCCGTGCACCGACGGCGCCGGGCCGGCCAACGCCCGGAACCCGGCCACCCCGGTGGTGCACGCCGCCACGGCCTCGGCGTGCCGACCGAGGTCGGAGAGGATCAGGCCGCGCACCACGTGGGCGCGGGCGGGCGCGTCGTCGGTCGTGCCCAGGCGGGCGTGGAGCGCGAGCGCGTCGTCCACCGCGCGCAGCGCGTCCTCGGCGTCCACGCCCAGCAGGTGGATCGCCGTGGTGAACAACAGCCGGGCCAGGACGACGCCGCCGCGGTCGGTCCGGTCCCACGCCGCGGTCAACTCCCGCACCGTCCCGGCCACCTGCCCGGCCTCCTCGACGCGACCGACGGCGACCAGGTCGACCTGGTGGTTCACCAGCGCGGTGGCGTAGTCGGCGAGCGCGCCGTCCGGGTCGTCCCGGTACCGCCGGCGGCTGATCTCCAGGGCCTCGCCGGACGCGGCCAGCGCCTCGTGGTGCGCGCCGATCGACGTCAGCACGGTGCCCAGGGTCGTCAACGCCGCCGCCAGCCGACGCCGGTGCCGCCGGGGGTGCCGGCGTACGTCCCGGCGGCGGATCTCCACCGCCTCCCGGGCGATCCGCAGGCTTTCCCGCACCCGACCGAGGGCGCGCAGGCACTCGACCAGCAGGTGCGGCCCGTCGGTCGCGTGGTCCGCGTCGGGTTCGGACTCCCCGGCACGCCTCAGGTCCAGCGCCTCGAACTGGATCTCGGCCGCGGCCGCGTGGTCGCCCACCCGGTGCCGGACCCGACCCGCGACGTCGAGCGCGGCCAGGAACCCGACGCCGTGCGCGGCGGGGTTCGTCGCGTGCAGCGCCCGACCGGCCCGCACCGCCGCGTCCGCCTCGGTCCGCGCCGCCTCGACGTCGGTGTCGACCAGCAGGTGCGCCAACCTGGTCCGGGCCCGCACCAGTTCGGGCAGGTGGGTCGACGGCGCGGTGGCAGCCAGCTCGGCGAACAGCCCGACGCTGCGCCGCAACAGGTCCACTGCCTCCGCCGACCGGCCCGCGCCCGCGAACGCCTCGGCCTGGTTCCACAGCGCGAGCGCCAGGTGCGGCACCGCCTTCGGGTCGCGTTCCAGGATCTCGCGCGCCCGTTCGGCCGCGTCCGCCGCCTCGGCGAACCGGTTCATCCGGTTGAGATCGACGGCGAAGTTGCTCAGCGCCACCGCGTACGGCGAGGTGAACAGGTCGGGCGCGACCTCGGCGGCCACCCGGCTCAGCCGGACCGCCTCCCGGGTCGCGGCGAGCGCGTCTTCGTGCCGACCGAGGTCGGAGAGCCGGAAACCGAGGTTGTTCCACGCGATGCCCAGTTCCGGCAACGACTCCCGGCCGTGCGCCCGGTGCAGCTCGACGGCTTTGCGCGCGTGGTCGAGCGCGGGCGCGGCGTCGCCGGCGTCGGCCAGCCGCACGCTCAGCGCGAAGTGCAGCCGCGCGCGTGCGGCGGGATCCGCCGTGCCCGACAGGCGGTGCGCGGTGACCCGCCGCGCCACGTCCGCCATCGCCACGTCGAGTTCGACGTGCCGGCCGACCGGGAATCGTTGCTCCACCCGGACCAACAGCCCGATCGGCGCGAAACCGGCCACCGCCGTCAGCGCGGGCGCGCCCACGTCGAGGCCGGGATCCTCGGTCAGCAGCCCGAGAACGAGGTCCCTGATGTGCGGCCAGCGCGCTCCGGTGTCGGTCACGGTGGTCCACGCGGCGTGCCGACGCGGCGCGAAGTCCGGCCGGCCGTCGAGCAGCACGGTCCGCACCAGGTGCGCGGCGCCCCCGTCGCCGGCGCCCGGACCGGGCAGCAGCGACGCCAGGAAGTCCTCGCCGAGCCGGTCGGGGCGCATCGGCCGCAGCACGGCGCCGGAATCGGGCGGGTAGCACGCGGTGTGCGCGTCGAGCAGCCGGCCCGCGGCCGCGTCGGAGTCGGCCAACCCGAAGTACCGCAACACCTTCAGCGCCTCGGCGTAGTCGACACCGCCGAGCAGCGTGCCGAGCGCGACCACCCGGGCCATCTCCCGCGGCGTGGCGTCGACCTGGCCCGCCTCGGCCAGCTTCGCCCAGTGCGCGTGCTCGCGGTCGCGCAGGTACGAGGACAGCTCACCGGGGTCGGTCGGCGGCCGGACCCCGCGCACCGCCGCGTCGACCTGGACCAGCGCGCCCATCAGCACGGTCAGCGCGGAGGTGTGCCGGGGGTCGACCCCGGTCGGCCGGTCGGCCTCGGCCAACCCCCACACGTCGGCGAACCGACGCACCGCCGAGTCGAACAGCTCGGCCCGCCGCTCGCCGTCGTCCGCCGTCAGCTCGTGGTGGGACAGCTCGTACCCGCTGTCCCGCAACGGACTCCGCAACCCGTCCCACCAGGGTCCGGCGGTCCGGGCGAGCAGCAGCACCCGCACCCGGTCCCGCGTCGCGAAGTCCTCGCACAGCAACCGCTCCAGCGCCGACCGCGGCCACCGGTCGGCGTAGTCCACCAGCAGCACCGACGCGGTGTCGACCTCACCACCGCCGTGCCGGCCGCGTCCGTACCGCGCCGTCACCACCGGCAGGTCGACCTCGCGCGCGAACCGGTCGGCCAACCGCGTCTTGCCCGCGCCTCCGTCGGCGTGCAGCACCCGCACCGCGCGCGGCGCGTCCGACCGGGCCCACCGCGTCAACGCGGCCAGTTCGTCCTCGCGCCCGACGAAGTCGACCACGGCGGTGCGCGCCGCCAGCCACTCGCTGGGCGCGACCTCCCGCAAGTGCCCGTCCGGCGCCGGTTCGGCCGGCGCGAACGGCTCCACGAGGTAGGGCGGCCGGTCGAAGAACTGGGTGCGGGCCACGTAGGCGTCCCGGTCGGCGCTCACCCGGCCGACCGCGAAGTCACCGCTCACCGGCGGTCGCCGAAGTGCTGGTCACCCCGCGAGACGTAGGTGTCGCGCCCGGAGTGCACCGTGCCGACCACCGAACCGCCGTCGGCGGCACCGTCACCGGAACGCCGCGCCTCGCGCAGCGACCACACCCCGACGACGAGCCCGCCGATCCCGACGAGCACGCCGACCACGTTGAGGAACAGCCCGAACACGCTGGAGAACTGGTCGGCCCGCTCCAGGCCCTGGCCGCGGAGGAACAGCCCCAACCACAGCAGTCCCCCGCCTACGAGCACCGGCACCCCGAACCACAGCACCACCCACCACGGCGACCGCCTGGCCATCCACGCCTCCACCCGAGCCGGACCGTGTCGACCACGCTACGCCGCGCGCGGGCGTCAGAAGATGGCGATGAGCACGACGATCACCACGAGGGCGATCGCGATGGGCAGGATCGGGATGCGGCCCGCGGGACGGCGGTAGTGGCTGCGGACCGTGGTCCGCTGGAACCAGCTGTACGGCGTGCGTCGGCGATGGCGCTCTACCCAGGGCATGTCGACTCCGTTGTCCGAGGGGATGGTCACCCCGGACATACCCCGCCGCGCCGGCGGGGACACCTCGATCTTCCGAAGTCGAGTAATCGTCGGCTCGTAGCCCGCGCCGACTCCGCCGGGTATCTTCATCCTTCACCGCGCAGCACCCGCGAGCGGACGCCCGACCGGCCCAGCCGGATATACTACAGACGTAGACTAACCGACGGACAACCGGGAGCGCGGATGCCCAAGGTCATCGACCACGACCAACGTCGCGAACACATCGTCGACGTGACCTGGGGCCTGATCGTGCGGGGCGGCCTGGAAGCCGCCACCATGCGGGAGATCGCGACCGCCGCCGGGTTCGCCAACGGCGCGTTGAAGCGGTACTTCCCGAGCAAGGACGCGCTCGTCGAGGCGACCTTCAACAGAGCCCTCTCCATGATGAACGACCACATAGCGGGAGGAACGAAGGTCCACACCGGACTGGAGGCGCTGCGCGCGATGTGCTACGGCGCGATGCCGCTGGACGCCAAGCGGATCACCGCCGGGAGGGTGCTGATGGCGTTCTGGGAGATGTCCCTGGCCAACAAGGCGCTGCACGACCGGTACCTGGAGCACCTCAAGGCGTGGCGGGGCCTGCTGCACGAGCACATCCGCCAGGGCCGCGCGGACGGGGACATCCTCACCGCGGTGCCGGATGACCAACTGGTGGACGAGATCGTGCTGATGAACGCGGGCGCCAACGTGATGAGCCTCGTCGGTCCCCGGCACTCGACCAAGAAGCTCCAGCGGCAGCACCTGGACACGTTCTTCGAACGGCTCGTGCGGCCGTAGCACGGCACGGAAGAAGGGGCGGCCCGCTCGCCCGCGGCGGCCGCGTACCGCGAGGCGGCGCTGGCGTGGCACGAGGTGTCGGACCCGGCGGAGTCGGCCGGGTCGTGGGTGGAGG
>NZ_JBFAEO010000002.1:84096-285684 GCF_040642015.1 Actinosynnema sp. NPDC020468 | reverse complement strand
ATCACCTCCCTGGGCCTCCATTTATAACTTTATTCTCAGGGTGCGGGGGGCGTTCCCCCCGCCCCTGTTGCGGGGGCGCCCGGCGGGGGTGGGGCCCCCCCCTTCTCCTCGAGGCTCGGGCGGTCAGAGCGTGGCGCGCAGGAACTCGGCCACGTCGGCGTGCGACACCGGGGAGATCGGCAGATCCGTGTACAGGCCGTAGAAGCCGTGGATCTGGCCCTTGTACTCCTTGTAGACGGTCGGCACGCCGGCTTCCTTGAGCCGCTCGGCGTACTGCTCGCCCTCGGTCCGCAGCACGTCGTACTCCGCGGTCATGACGAACGCGGGCGGCAGGCCCGACAGGTCCTCCGCGCGCGACGGCAGCAGGTAGGGGTTCTCCAGGTCCGCGGGCTTGGCCGGGTACTGGGCGAAGAAGAACCGCATGGAGTCCGCGGTCATCCCGTAACCCTCGGCGTTGTCCACATAGGACACCAGGCCCTCGTCGTCCGAGTGCGCGGTGACCGGCACGACCAGCACCTGCGCGGACACCTTGGGACCGCCGCGGTCCCGGCTCATCAGCGACACGACGGTGGCCAGGTTGCCGCCGGCGCTCTCGCCGCCGATGCCCACCCGCGAGCCGTCGATGCCGTGCTCGGCACCGTGCGCGGCCACCCACTCCAGGACCGCGTAGCAGTCGTCGGGCGCGGCCGGGAACGGGTTCTCCGGCGCCAGGCGGTACTCGACGGACACCACCGCGACGTTCGCCTCTCGGGCGACCCGCCGGTTGGCGACCTCGTTCTCCTCGATGCTGCCGATCGTCCAGCCGCCGCCGTGCATCCAGATGAACACCGGCACGGGACCGTCGGCCTCGGGCAGGTACAGCCGGATCCGCAGGTCGCCCGCCGGACCGGGCACGGACAGGTCGGTGACGGAGCGGACCTCGGGCAGGTCGTCGGGCAGCGACAGCATCGCCGCGAACCCGGCCCGCATCTCGGCCGGGGTCGGCGGGGGCGCGCCCTCGGGCGCCTCCGCCGGTGCGGGCATCGCCGCGAGCATCGCGGCGACAGCGGGGTCAAGTGCCATGGGAACTCCTTCTCCGGACGCGATTACCAGGATCCGTCGGCGTTGACCGCCCGGTCCGTCCACAGTGGATCGAGCTCCGCCCGCAGCTCGGCGCCGTGCTCGGCGACCAGGCGGAGCGCACCCAGGTTGTCGTCGAACTGCGCCGCGCGGCTCACGCCGAACAGCACGTTGGCGACGGCGGGGTTGGTCAGCGTGAACGCGATCGCCACCTGGGCCGCGGAGGCGTCGTGGCGGGCGGCCACCTCGGCGACCTTGTCGGCCGCCTCGCGGATCGCGTCGCGGATGCCGCCGGGGTCGGCGCCGATCTTGCGCTCGGGGAACTTGCGGCCGGCCAGGATGCCGCCCTCGAAGATGTCCGACGCCTGGAGCGCGAGCTTGCCCGAGGCGAAGTACTCGCCGTAGAACTCGCCCTCGGCCATCGTGCGCCGGGCGATGCTGTACTTCAGCTGCGCGAAGACCGGGGGCGTCAAGCCCTCCTTCTCCGCGAACACCAGGGCGGTCTCCAGGTCGGCGGCGACCCAGTTGTTCACGCCCCACGCGTCGAAGCGGCCGGCGCGGATCTGCTCGGCCACGTCGGTGACGATGGACGGGATGTCCGGCGGGGACATGTAGTCGCCGACCACGACGGTGTCGGCCTTCTCCACGCCGATGCGCTCGAGCGAGGTCACCATCTGCTGCTCGAAGCTGGTGGTGGGGTACTCCCACAGCCACAGCTTGCCGCACAGGTGGTAGTCCTCGCGGGCGATGCCGGCCGCGCGCACCGCCTCGCCGAAGATGATGTCGGTCCGCGCCTGCTCGGCGTGCGGGCCCATGTTGTAGTGCGCGACGTCGAACATGGTCACGCCGGCGTCGACGGCCTTGCGCAGCAGCGCGACGGCGTCGTCGAACTCCATCCGGTCCCAGGTGTTCCACGAACCCAGCGCGAACAGCGGCACCTGCGGACCGCCTGGACCCAGCTGTCGGACCGGGACGCTTGGCGCCTCGCCCATGAGTTACTCCTCACTACCGCGGGAAGTTTGGTTTAGTCTACATACATAGACTAAAAACCGGGATACCGGCTGATGTGGTGCCTATACTGAGGCCGCTTCATCTACATCTGTTGACGGAGGACACCGTGACCCGACACGCCGACCTCGTGCTCACCGGTGGCACGGTGCTCACCTTCGACGCGCAGGACAGCGAGGCCGACGGCCTGGCCGTGCTCGACGGCGAGGTGGTGGCGCTCGGCGACGTCGCCCCGCTCGTGGGTCCGGACACCCGCGTGGTGGACCTGCGCGGCCGCACCGTGCTGCCCGGCATCAACGACTCGCACCTGCACGGCGCGTGGCTGGGCGCGATGTGGCCGAACACGCTGCTCGGCGGCCCGCCGGCGGAGCAGACCGGCCCCCTGGTCTCCGACGCGGCGTCCCGCCGGGCCGCGATCCTGCGCGCGGGCGACGTGGTGGCCGAACTGGGCATCACCAGCTACACCGAGCCGGGCCTGGGCCCGGGCGAGGACGAGGGCGCCACCGGCTGCTTCTCGGCCGCCGTGCTGGAGGAGTACGCCGCGCTGGCCGCCTCCGGCGAGCTGCGCGCCCGGGTGACCGCGCTTCGCCTGTTCGGAGTACTCGACGGCCCGAGTTCGCTGGCCGACTTCGAGCGCGGCCTGGCCACCCCTCCCCCGGCCGCCGACCCCCGCTGGCTGGCCGTGACCGGCGTGAAGATCTTCGCCGACGGCATCCCGCCGATGAAGTCGGCCTGGACGCACAGCTGCTACACCGACGGCACGTCCGGCCACCTGCTCGTGGACGGCGAGCACGACGCCGAGCGCGAGGCCAACCTCCGCCGCATGATCGACACCGCGCACCGGGCCGGCGCCCAGATCGGCGTGCACGCGACGGGCGACCGCACGATCGACGTGGTGGTGTCCGCGATGGCCGACGCGATCGCCGCGCACGGCCGCGCGGGCAGGCACTACCTGATCCACGGCGACCTGATCTCGGCCGCGACCCTGGCGACACTCCCCGGTCTCGGAATCGGGCTGAACACCCAGCCGGGCATCGCCACGTCCACCGGCTCGTGGCTGGTGGCCGCGATGGGCGAGGACGCCCTGCACTCCGCCTGGCCCCTCCAGTCCGCCTTCGACCACGGCGTCCCGGTGTGCCTGAGCTCCGACGCGCCGGTGCTCGGCCCCGACTGGCGCCAGTGGATCGCCGCGGCCGCCGAGTGGACCGCCGCGACCCCCGGTCCCGACCTGATGCGCCGCCTGCTGCGCGGCTACACGGTCAACGCCGCCCTCCAGGACGGCGCGGAGTCCTGGAAGGGCACCCTGGAGATCGGCAAGGTGGCCGACCTCTGCGTGCTCGAGACCAACCCGCTGACGATCAACCCGGCCGACCTGCCGAAGGTGGGCGTGGAGCTGACCGTCGTGGGCGGCAAGGTCGTGTTCGAGCGGTAAACCGCAGCTCACCGGCCCCGTCGACCTGCCCGTCGACGGGGCCGCGCTGTCTCTCGGCCAGGGTTGTGATGATCGATATCTCAGATATGAGATACGCTCCCGCCCCGTGACCCAGGATCTCGACGTCTCCAAGCCGTACCTCGCCCAGATCGGCAACCTCATCCGCGACTCGCGGCGGCACCGGGGGTGGACGCAGGCGCAGTTGGCGACCGCCGTGTCGACCAGTCAGAGTGCCATCAACCGGATCGAGCGGGGCAACCAGAACGTCAGCGTCGACATGCTCGCCCGGATCAGCGAGGCGCTGGACTCCGGCATCGTGACGCTCGGGCCCGCCGCCCCGATGCACCTGCGGGTGACCGGCGGACGCACGCTCTCCGGCTCGATCAACGTCAAGACCAGCAAGAACGCCGGTGTGGCACTGCTGTGCGCGTCCCTGCTCAACGCAGGCCGCACGACCCTGCGCAAGGTCGCCCGGATCGAGGAGGTCAACCGCATCCTCGAGGTGCTGGGCAGCATCGGCGTGCGGACGCGGTGGCTCGGCGACGGCAACGACCTGGAGATCGTGCCGCCCCGGAACCTGGACCTGGCCGGCATGGACGCCGAGGCGGCCAGGCGGACGCGGAGCATCATCATGTTGCTCGGTCCGCTCCTGCACCACCGCGACACGTTCGAACTGCCCTACGCGGGCGGCTGCGCGCTGGGCACCCGCACCGTGGAACCCCACCTGGTGGCCCTGCGCCCGTTCGGCCTGGAGGTCAAGGCCGCCGCCGGCCGCTACCAGGCCGAGGTCGACCGCACCGTGCGGCCGGCTCGCCCGATCGTGCTCACCGAACGGGGTGACACGGTCACCGAGAACGCCCTGATGGCCGCGGCCGGCCGGGACGGCGTCACGGTCATCCGGAACGCGAGCCCGAACTACATGGTCCAGGACCTGTGCTTCTTCCTGGCCGAACTGGGCGTGCGCATCGAGGGTGTGGGCACCACGACGCTGACCGTCCACGGGGTGGGCGCCATCGACCGCGACATCGACTACTCCCCGTCCGAGGACCCGATCGAGGCCATGAGCCTCATCGCGGCGGCGATCGTGACCTCGTCCGAGATCACGGTCAACCGGGTCCCGATCGAGTTCATGGAGATCGAACTGGCCCTGCTCGAGGAGATGGGCCTCGACTACGACCGCACCGAGGAGTACCCGGCCGCCAACGGCCGCACCCGCCTGGTCGACGTGACGGTCCGCCCGTCGACCCTGCGCGCGCCCATCGACAAGATCCACCCGATGCCGTTCCCGGGCCTGAACATCGACAACCTGCCCTTCTTCGCCCTCATCGCCGCGACCGCGCACGGCTCCACCCTGATCCACGACTGGGTGTACGAGAACCGCGCGCTGTACCTGACGGAGCTGACGAAACTGGGCGCGAAGGTCACCCTCCTCGACCCCCACCGGGTGTACGTGGAGGGCCCGACCCACTGGTCCGGCGCGGAGGTCATCTGCCCGCCCGCCCTGCGCCCGGCGGTGGTCGTCCTGCTGGCCATGCTGGCCGCGAAGGGCACCTCCGTGCTGCGCAACGTGTACGTGATCAACCGGGGCTACGAGCAGCTGGCCGAGCGCCTGAACGAGCTGGGCGCCGAGATCACCACGTTCCGCGACATCTGACCGGACGCGGGAGGCGGTGGTCCCCCCGGGCTCGACCCCGGGGAACCACCGCCTCGTGAGGACCGGACTACAGCCGCGCGTACGTCTCGTCGTACCGGTCCGGGTCCATCGCGAGATGACCGTTCGCGTCGACGTGGAACGTGCCGTTCGCGTAGCAGGCGTTGAAGAAGCCGATCATCTGCTCGACACCGGCGAACTCGACCTCCGTGCTCTCGCCGACCAGCACCCCGGCGACCCGGGCCTGCTCACCCGGCCGCCAGACCGCGGCGTAGAGGTCGCCACCGCCGCCGCCGAGCACCGGCACCCAGTGCTCGCCCAGCACCGGGTCGCCCCGGTAGTGCTCGCGCACGGCCACCGCCTCCGCCAACGACAGCGGCGCGTACCCCGGAATCACGTTGACGTCGTCCTGGACCTGGCCCTCCCGGACCTCGACCCCGTCACGCCAGCCGAACCAGGCCACCACCTCCGCGGGCAGGTCGGCGCCGAGCACCGCCTCCACCGCGGCCGGCTCCAGCCCCGGCACGAGCCACCCCACCACGGGTCGGGACAGGGCGTCCAATCGCGCCACCAGCGAATCGAGCTCGTCGATCAGCACAACCGCCCCCCACGTCAACTGGTCCTGACATAGTACTGGTCACCGTTCCCGATGCCGTTGTCCCGCAGGAAGGGCCACAGCGAATCGCGGCCGTGCGACACGTTCTCCGCCCTCGGGATGAGCCGCAACGTCGCGCCCGCCCCACCCTCCCGAGTGGACGCGAACGGGAACTCCTCCCACGACATGCCGTCGGCCAGGGTGCCCGGCCGGGGCTGACCGGCCTGCGCCGCCGCCCGGTTCGCCCGGATCGCCGACCGGCCCGTCATCCGGGTGACGATCGGGCTCGCCCCGTTCGACACCGCGTTGGTGAAGTTGTCCGCGACACCCGAGTACACGCCGGAGTCGATCTCGTGCACCGGCAGCGAGGTCGCCTCGCCGGCGGAGTCGACGGCGAAGATGCGGGTGCCGCAGTTGTGGACCAGCACCGGCGTGCCGCCGGCGACCACGTAATAGGTGTGGACGCCCTCGACGGTGAGGTCGTACACCGGCTCGTACCGGGTGTGGTGCTCGACGTCGGCGACCGCCGGGTGCGTGCCGTCGACCGAGGTGAGCCGCGAGCCCGCCGTCAGCTCGCCCAGGTCCACGAACCGGTGCTCGGAGTCGACCCAGACCGGGTGCCACGAGGTGCCGTCGACCGAACCGGTGGACCCGTCCGCGGCGGCCACGGTCAGCTTGACCAGGTCGCCCTCGTCGGAGTGCACGAAGGTCGCCACGACGTCGCGGTCGGTGGTCTGCCCCGTCTCCGGGTCGGTGGCCTTGACCCGGTCGCCCAACCGCACCTCGGAGATGGGCTTCTCCGAGCCGTCCGCCATCACGACGGTGGTCGCGCCGACGAAGCTGTGCGACGCCGGGATCGGGCAGGACCCGCCGATGCTCTCCGCCTTGCCGCCGACCTTGCCCAGTCGCTCGGTGACCGCCGCGGCCGCCTTCTTGGCGAGGTCGCCGACCTTGCGGACGATGCCCTGCGCCTTGTCCACGATGGAGGCCAGGCGTTCGACCGCCTTGAACGCCTTCACGCCCGCCTGGAGGATCTTGCCGACCTTGCCCCACGGCACCAGTCCCAGGACGAGGCCGCCGCAGGCCATGATGTCGCCCTTGGTGAAGCAGTCGACGATGTCGTTCCACCCGGAGATGTCCTTCAGGACCTCCCAGGCGACCTCCTTGATCACGTCCCACTTGGTCTTGTGGGACTCCTCCAGCGCCTTGGCGTAGTCCTCGGCGGAGATGCCCTGCTCCGCCATGGCCTTCGCCATTTCCTCCTTGTAGACCGTCTGCTGGTACTGGACCTGGCGGTTGATCGCGATGTAGGTGTCGCGCTCCTGGTAGTACGTCGGCGTGTAGTTCGAGCCCGCCGACGGGTACGGGCTGGACGCCGCGTGCAGGCCGCACGCCACGCCGTCCGGACCGCAGTTGATGAACAGGCCGGTCGGGTCCGAGTAGGTGACCGGGTTGTTGTTCGCGTACGCGTACCCGTTGAGCTGCTGCGGGTCGTTGTTGTCGATCACCGGGTCCGCGGACAGGAACCGCCCCGACGCCGTGTCGTACTGCCGCGCCCCGACGGTCACCAGACCCGACTCGTCGTTCCGGCCGCCGACGAAGCCCAGCCGGTCGGGCCAGGAGGCCGGTACGCCGCCGCGCGCGCCGCCGTACGGGGTCTGCCGGCGCTGGGTGACGTCCATGGTGGCCGGGTTGATCGCGACCTGGTTGGTGCCCTGGTGGTCGCCCGCCATCCACTTCAGCCCGCTGACGCTGTTGCGCACCGCCACCACGTGGCCGTTGTGGGTGTACTGCCTGGTCCACGTCGGCGTGGTGGTGTTCTTCTCCAGGCGGATCTCCTGGCCGAACACGTACAGCGTCGTCGCCGACGGCTCGCGGCTGATCAGCCGGGCGCCTTCCGCGTCGTAGAGGTACTTCGACTCCTGCGTGCCCGTGACCACCCGCGACAGCCGGCCCTCGACGTCGTACTCCAGGGTTTGGGCGTTGCCGCCCGCGGTGCGCGAGGTCGTGCGACCCGAGGTGTCGTAGCCGAACGTGTCCAGCGCGGTGCCCGTGGGGCTGGTCGTGGTCACCGACGTCGCGGTGTGCGGCCGGACCGCGCCCGCCGCCGGGTAGGCGGTGGTGCGGACCGTGTCACCGGCCGCGGCGTGGGTCGTCTCGGTCAGCCGGTTGCCCGTCTTGTCGAACGTCCACGACTGCCAGTACGGCGCCGCGCCGCCCAGCGCCGACGTCGACTTCGGGTCGCCGCAGTTGGTGGACGACGGCGTCCACGCCTCCGACAGCCTGCGCAGGTGGTCGTAGGCGTAGCACTGCACGTCCGACGCCGCGCCCGCCGGGGTGTCGGCGACCCTGAGGACGTTGCCGGACGCGTCGTAGCCGTACGCCCGGTCGGCCACCTTCTCCGCGGTCGCCGTCTCCCGGACGACCGACGTGGTCGCGAGGCGCCGGGTGCCGACCTCGTAGGTGTTGGTGGTCCAGACGTTCTTCACCGACGCGCCCGAGCCGCCCTGCACCTCCTGGAGCACCTCGCCGTAGCTCGAGTAGCTCGTGCTGTCCACGTACACGTCGGTGCCGATGGTGTCGTTGAGCTGCCCGGACGCGTTGTACCGCACGCCGACGGTCTCGGCGGGCACGATGGTCGTCCCGCCGGAGGTGACCGCCTTGTACGTCACCGTGTCCGGCTTGCCGGTGTAGGTGTAGGTCTGCGACAGCTCGTAGGTCGTGCCGAGCACGCCCTCCTGCGCCGCCGGGACGATCACCTTCTGCCCCTTGGGCCGGCCCGCCGCGTCGAGCTCGGTGGTCTTCCTGGTGTACGTGCCGCCGCCCGCGAACCGCCGCGACGTCTGGAGCACCCCGAGGCCGCCGGGCAGCGTGTCGTACTCCCACTCGGCGATCTTGGTGCCGGTGGTCGGGCCGCTGTACCGCGCCGTGACGCGACCCAGCTTGTCGTAGACGTTGGACACCGTGCGGTTCTGGGCGTCCGTCGTGGACACCACGCGGCCCGCGACGTCGTAGGTGCTGGTCGAGTGACCGGCGTCCGGGTCGTCCGTGGCCACCACGCGACCGCGCAGGTCGTAGGTGTAGGACCAGGCGTTGCCCGCCGGGTCGGTCACCGTCTTCAGCTGACCGGCCGGGGTGTAGGCGTAGGAGGTGGTGTCGTAGGTGCTGCCCAGACCCGCCGTGTACTGGCGCTTCTCCTTGGTGCGGCCGTGCGCGTCGTTGATCACCACGACCGCGGGCGAACCCGGCGGCGGGGTGGTGCTGACCCGGTCGCCCGCGTAGAGGGTGGTGGTGCGCCACTGCTCGACGCCGAGCCTGCGGAAGATCGCCGCGGTCGGCCGGCCCATGCCGTCGTACTCGGTGATCGTCTGGTTGGGCACCTCGTTGTCGAACGCGCCGACCAGGGTCCCGCTCGCCGCGGCGCTGTTCCAGTACGCCGAGTTCTGCTTCCACGCCAGACCGCGCGTGTCGTAGTAGGTGTCGGACACCAGCCGACCGCCGTCGGGCCCGGTCGCCGGCACCTGGTTCTGCCGCTCGCGCAGCAACCCGTCGTAGAGCGTGTACCCGACGCGGTACTGGTTGTCGTCCTGCAACTGCTTGGACACCACGACGGACGGCTTGTCGTTGTTGAACTGGTACTCGAAGACCGCGTCGGCCTTCACGCCCTGCGCGTTCTTGTCGTGACCGGGCAGCCAGGCCGACACGAGCCGGCCGAGCGGGTCCAGGGCGAGGTCGACGTGCCGGTTGTTGGCGTCGGTCGACCCGACCGACAGGCCCCACGCCGGGTTCAGCTGCTCCTTCGCGACGTGGCCGAGCGGGTTGGTGCTGGTGACCTCGGTGACGGGGCCCGTCGCCGGGGTGTAGGCCGTGGTCGTCTTGTTGTCGCTCGAGTCCCACACGTCCAGCGGACGGCCGTAGGAGTCGTAGCTCGCCCTCGACGCGGTCACCCACGTCTGGCCCGAGGCGTCCCACTTGTCGAGCACCTCGGCCTTGGTGATCAGGCCGCGCGTCGGCGCGACGCCCAGGGCCTGGTTGTCGAAGTACGACCGGGCGCTGGACTGGACCGTGGCCGCCGACGCGGTGACCGCGCAGGTGCCCGTCACGGTCTCCACGGCGCTCGCCAACGTGATGATCCACGCCGTCTCGTTGCGCGCGTAGGTGTACCGGGTGCAGCTCTCGTCACCGGTCACGGCCGTGTCGCCGAGGTCCTCGACCCGGGTGACGACGCCCTCGGTGTTGAAGGTCTTGTCCACCCTGGTGCGCCGCCACGTGCCGTCGGCGATCTTCGTGCGACCGCGCACCGACGCCGTGCCGTTGACGAACGCCTTGAGGCCGCCGGAGTCGGTGGCCGTCGGCGTGGTCGGCAACCACGGGTCGTTGACCGAGGCCGAGACCAGGGCGCCCGCGGTGTACTGCCGGGTCTCGCGGACGAAGCCGCGCAACCGGTCGCTGTCGACGACCGACGCGCCCTCGCTGTCGGCCACGCTGACCGAGCGCGTGCCCGACGGCAGCTTGTCGCCGTCCATGCCGCGCAGGTAGAGGGACTCGCCGACCGACTGGGTGCCCGCCGGGTCGCCCCTGATCGTCCGCACGACGCCGTAGCCGCGCCACTGCGACCAGGTGCGCCTGGCCGGTTCGGCGAAGTCGGCCTCGTCGTAGTGCCACGCCGGGTCGCCGTCGTACTCGTACCTGGTCTTGACCAGGCTGGACCCGCCGGTGCGGTCGTCCTCGGTCACCGCCGTCACGACGTACTTGTGGAAGTAGTCCAGGATCGGGGCCTGACCGCCGTCCGGGGTCCACCACGTCGGGTAGCAGCGCAGGGTGTTCGACTCCGGCGCGGTCGGCATCCGGGTGCCCCGGACGCAGTCCGGTCCGCTGTACTCGACCTGCGTGACACCGCCCGCCTCGCCGGTGATCCGGTCGATCCGGTAGCGGGTGATCGCGGGCTGGTCGTCGGTGCTGTCGTCCACCCGGTTGTCCAGCGCCTTGTGCGAGAACGTGGTGGGCGGCAACGCGGTGCTGCCGCCGACGAGTCCGGTGTGGACGACCTGCTTGAGGTTCATCGCGGGCGCGAGCCCGTCACCGGTGGCCAGGAACTCGTGGGTCAGCGTCCACGAGTCGACGTCCTGGAACGTGGTCGCGTCCTTGGCGTAGCGGGTCACCACCCGGGTCAGGCGCTTGCGGGTGAAGAACGACGGGGTCAGCCGGTTCGCGCACTGCTGGCCCGAGTCGCAGATCTGGTCGAACGGGACGTCCGGCCACGACGCGGCGTTGGCCGCGGTGAGCTGGGCCGGCGCGCAGGTGATCGCGCCCGAGGGCAGGCAGCGCTCGGCGGTCTCGAACTCGACCTTCGCGGCGGGCCGGTCGTACACGGCGGTGGAGCGCAGGCCGTACTCGACGCGGTTCAGCGTGCCGGCGCGGACGTACTGGGTGCCCTTCGCCGCGTCGCCCTGCCGGCCGTAGTAGTTGAACTCCCGGTCGTAGTAGTAGGTCGTCACGTTGCCGTGCGGGTCGACCACGTAGTCGAGGTTCCAGCGGTAGGCCTGCTGGCACCACGAGTCGGCGTACGCGGCGGCGTTGCACGGTTCGCCGGAGTTGTTGCCGTACACCGGGACGGTCCACGCCGACTGGGTTTCGGGCTTGCCGGCAACCCAGCCGGGCAGGCGGTTCTGGCCGAGGAAGTACTGGGTGCCGTCGGTCGTGGTGACCTTCCAGTACTCGCCGTTGTTGTCGCCGTTCGTGGCGCCGTACAGGTGTTCCACCTTGGCGCCGTCGTCGTTCTGGGCGCGCCACTGCTCGGTGCCGGGGATGTTGACCAGCTTGCCGGACACGCCGACGAGGCTGATGGTGGCGTTGTCGGTGCCCCAGCACTGGTCGCCGTACTTGGTCTGGCCGTTGTTGCCGCCCAGGTCGAGCGAGCAGGGCTTGTAGGTGCGCTCGATGAACCCGCCGGGCGAGATGTCCCAGCCGTCACCGGCCCACGAGGCCTGGTTGTTGGTGGCCGACGTGCGGCCGTCCAGACTTTGCGCCGAGTAGCCCAGCGCCACCGACGGCGTGCTGCCGCTCAACGCCGGCGGCACGCGCATCGGGACGCTGTAGGTGAAGTCGCCGGACGAACTGCCCGCGCTCCAGGAACCCGCCGGCGCCAACGAGGTCGCCGAGTAGGTGCCCGCGCCGCTGGAGGTCGCGGCGGCCGCGGCCAGCACGACCGGGCCGGAGGAGGCCATCGTCGTGCGACCGGAGACCGTGCCGGACTTCGGGTCGTTGCGCGGGTTCTCCACCGGCGTCTGCGTTCGGCACTCGGGTTTGTCCGGAGTGGACAGCGCGCACGCGGGCAGCTGCACGAGCTTGAGCCGCGAGGCGTAGTCACCGCCGAACGACGGCGCGAACGACCGGTAGTCCAAGGTCACGTCCACCGGCGCGTCCGCCGCCCCACCGCCGTCGGTGAGGCTGAACACCACCGGGCCCAACTCCGCCTTGCGCGGGTGGACCTGGACGCGGACCTTGCCCGCGTCCGCCTTCCTCGCCCTGGCGCCGACCGCGTCGACCGCGGCCAGGCCCACCGACACCGGGGTGCCCGCGACCCGGACGCCCGCGCCCGCGGCACGCGCCGTGATCGCGGACGCGGCGGCGAAGTCCACCGCGCCCGTCGCCGGCGCCGGGAACGTCGCCTTCCTCGCCGGCTGGGCGACCACCTTCGCCGCCGAGGTGTCGTCGGGCAGCGCCCGGGTGTCCACGGCCGAGACCGGGACCGACTTCTCCTTCTGCAACTCCGGCAGCTTCCACCGGTACTGGTTGCCGGGCGCGGCGCTCGCCTGCGCCGTCGACAACCCGAACACCACCGCGGCGGCGAGCGCCACCGCCCTGGTCATCCGACCGCGTGCAGCAGTCATCGTTGTAGTGCCCCCTGTTGTTCGCGTGACTTGCGCTGTGCTCAGTTGTGCAGCGACGAGAGCCGGCGCTGCTGGATCTCGGACCCCGTCAGGACGCCGGAGAACACCCGGACGTCGTCCACGCTGCCCAGCCACTGGTCGGACCGGTTGCCGCCCCACAGGGTCCGGCCGACGTAGAGCGGGCCGGAGGCGTTCCACCCCCACACGCCCGTGCCGTCGGTGGTGCCCTGGAAGGTGGTCGTCTGCTTGACGCCGTCGACGTAGAGCGTCATCCGACCGCGCGGCGCGTCGAACACGCCGGTGAGCTGCACCCACTGGCCGGTCTGCGCGGGCGCGTCGGACATCGCGATCCAGCCGTCACCGCTGGGGCCCTTGGACATCAGGAAGCCCCACTTGCCGGTTTCCGGTCGGTACCCGAGGATGAACGGCGCGTGCGTGGCGTCGCCCATGCTCACCGCGGCGCGCGCCCACTGGTCCGCGCTGGTCAGCTTGACCCACGCCGAGACCGTGTACGAGCGGTCGGTGCGCAGCAGGTTCGGCCGCGGCGCGGAGACCTCGCCGGTGGACGTGTAGTTGAGGTCCAACCACTTCTGCTCGCTGGACAGCACCTGGTTGGGGTCGTCCGGGTCCGGCGCGACGCCGCCCCAGGTCGCGCCGGCCGCGACCGTGCCGTACTGGCCGCTCACCTCGTCCTTGGTCTGGTTGCCGGTCCGCTCGTCCAGGTTGTAGTAGGCCCGCGCGAGGCCGATGTTGTTGGCGTCCGCAGCTTCCGAGGCGGTGAGCGTCCGGTCCCACACCCGCACGTAGTCGATCGCACCCGGGAAGAACTCCGTGCGCACCCCGGTCCACCTGCCCGCGCCGACGACCAGGCCACCGGTCGGCTTCCACAGGTTCGGCATGGTCGCGGTGTTCTGCGGCTTGCCGTCGACGTACAGCGAGACCTTGCCGGTGTCCGGCGCGTAGGTGCCCATCAGCTGGTACCAGACACCGATCTCCGGCGCGGCCAGCGAGGTGGCGAACGCGCCCGCCGGAGCCGCGACGTCCGCGCTGTACGCGGTCATCGTCCAGCGGTCGATGTCCTGCCGGTACTGGAGGGCGAACGGGCTGGTCTGGCCGCCGTCCTGGCTGATCGCGGTGAAGTAGCCGTTCTTGCGGTCGAGCTTCGCCCACGCGGACACGGTGAAGGACCTGGTCGTGTCGAGCACGGTCGGCGTCGTCGCGCCGTACGCGGTGGAACCGTTGAGGTACAGCGAGTTCGAGGCGTACCCGGCGTTGAACGTCGCGCCGGCGGTGAGCGCCAGCGCCCGGTTGCCCGGGGTGGACTCGAACGCGCTGGTGCCGGCGGACTCGTTGAACTTCCACTCGCCGGTCGGCCCGGTCGCCGCGGCGACGCTGAACTGGTAGACGGCGTTCGTGCCGGACCGGTTGCCCGCCTTGTCGTACGCCGTGACGTACAACGTGTTCACGCCGGTCTGGGTGGGCGTGATGGTCGCGGTCGTGGTGCCGTCGGCGGTACTCACCGGCACGAGGGTCTTCTGCGGGACGTCGTTGTTCAGCGACCACCCGTAGTTCGCGACGTCCATCGTGCCGCCGGCGCCGGTGTTGCCGTTGACCTTGAAGGTGAACGTGCCGGACTTGCCGGGACTGCCGTTGAACCCGGACGTCGGGTAGTCGGTCGAGGTGACCGCCGGCGTGTTCGGCACCGTGCTGTCGACGGCGAACTCGCACGTCGTGGAGAACGTGCTGAGCTGGTAGTCGCCCGCCCACAGCTGGTAGGAGTACACGCCGTCCGCGCCGATGTAGCCGGTCGGCACGGTCACCTCGGCGAACGAGCCCGAGGGCACGTTGCCGGTGCGGATGTCCTGGCCGTTCCACGTGTAGCCGGTCGACGGCCCGACGAACAGCCGGAACCCGGCGTCCAGCATGCCACCGTCCGGATCGGACAGTCGCGCCCGGAGGCGAGGGGTCTTGGAGGACACGTACGGCCGGTTCGCGCCGACGACGCACGGCTTGGCGTCGGTCGGGGTGCTGCCGTCGACGCCGAGGTCGGTCGGCGCGTTCGGGTAGCTGTTGTACTTGACCTCGAGGTACGGGTTCAGGTCGAACCGGCGCCACGAGGTGTCCAACTGGTTCTCGTACTTGGCCTTGAGCATGAACGTCGCCGCGCTCCACCCGCCGCCGACCGCCTCGCGCACGCCCGACAGCGCGTCGAAGTCCGCGCCGCCGTCGCTCGGGCAGTAGCCGGGGTTGTTGGAGCGGTTGTTCTCCGAGAGCGCGCGGGTCCAGCCCGGCTGGTTGTTCCACGTCACGGTGCTGTCGATCCAGCCGACCAGCCACAGCTCGGTGGGCGACGGCGAGCACGAGTAGCTGGACACGACCTTGGTGTGCAGCGTCGCGCTCGCGATGTACTTGCCCAGCAGCGCCGAGGTGTTCATCTGGAGGTACGTGCGCGAGACGCCGTTGTTCGGCGCGCCGAGCGAGTTCTTGTTGAGGAAACCCGCCTTCAGGTCGCCGAGGTCGCCCGAGGTCACGTCGTAGTTGTGCGCGTTGGGCCACTGGTCCTGCACGACGGCGTGGTGCGTCTTGCCGCAGTTGGTGCACGAGTACTCGGGGTCGAGCAGCACCGGGTAGGTGGTCTTCGGGTCGTCCAGGAACGCCCGGTCGGGCGTGATCGACACCGCGTCGGGCGTGACCGCGACGGCCATCCCGGCCTGCCGGTCGCCGTCGGCGGGTCCCTCGGTCTGGTTGGCCGCGGAACGGCTGGAGGAGTCCCACATCCGGGACGCGTCACCGGCGAACACCGGCTTGCCCGCGTCGTCCTTGACGACCAGGCTCGCGCCGGAGCGGTCCTCGACGCGGGCGCTCTCGGCGTGCGTGGGGAACGCGATGGTGCCGAGGTTGCGCGCGGCGTCGCGGTTCTTCACCACCAGCACCTGGCCGAACCCGGTGAGGCTCGCCTCGACCTTGAGGTCGACGCCGGGCAGCACCTCGGCGTAGGTCAGCCCGCTGCCGTCGATGCGGGGTTCGGGCAGGTCGCCCTGCCAGCGCAGGCCCACCTCGCTGCCGCCCCGCGCGACCTTGGCCAGCGGCTCGAGCCCGGATCCCGTGCCACCGGCGGAGAACGCGACGTCGACCGGCGCCGCCTTGGGCGCGATCGTGCCGTCCGGCTTCCGCTCCAGGGTGAGGTCGACGGGCGTCCACCCGTCGCCGCGCTTCACCCGGACCGGCGCGACGTGCTGGACCAGCGTCATCGACCCGTCGGGATTGGCCCGCACCTCGTCGGTCTCGGTGGTGGCGGACGTGACGAGCACCGGTGTGCCGCTCTGCCTGGCGTACCGGGTCGCCGTGGTCGGGTCGGACGCCTCGGTCGGCGTCGGCGCCGCGGTCGCCACGACCGGGACGGCGACCACCCCGGCACCCAGAAGTGCTGTTGCCGCAACGAAAGCGCGCAGGGCGAAGCCCCGCGCTTGAGCGCGTGAACGCATGTCGAAAGCCCCCCGCCGGACCCACCGGCGTTTCCTCGTCCCAGCCCGGGTCCCTCGACCCGAGGTGGAACTATGAATGTCAGGTCCGGGTAAAGCACTAGCCCGAACGGAGCAATCACCGACGGTCATGGCCCGAGTGGTCCAACCACTCAGGAAGACCACGTTCCGTCACCTCGGCGACGATCTCCGAGTGGTCCGCCTCACCCCGGACCGCCGTCGTCCACTTCGGCGGGAAGTGGTGGGGGCCGACCGAATCGTTCGGGTGTAACGACTTCGGCGGGCACGACGACAAGCCCTTCGCGACGGTCCGGTGAGGACCTGACGAAAGCGGGGGTGCAGCGTGACCGCGACGGCCTTACCGGAGGGTCGGCACCTCGCCGTTGCCCGTCCACGCCACCTCGACGCCCCGCACACCCCTCGTCCACGCCGACGTCACGTCGGCCAGGGTTGACGGTGGGGGCGGTGTCCGGCCGAGGCCGATCGCGTAGCGGGTGACGGTCGCGGTGTGCTCGAACGGGCGGGGCCAGGCGTGCACGTCGCGGGCACCGGTCGCCTCGATCGCGGTCAGCAGGGCGCGCAGCCGGCCGCGCACCTGGCCGACCAGCGCGTTCGGCGCGGTGAGCACCGCCCACGCGGCGTGGGCGCGGTGCAGGTCCGGTGGTGCGGTCAAGGTCGCGGCGGCGCCGGCGGAGGTCAGTTCCCAGGCCCGGTAGAGCTCCTCGGTGAGCAGGTCGCGGAAGCCCGGTCCCACCTGGTCGGTGCACGAGCGCACCGGGTCGGTCGGGGTCAGGATCGTGACGGGCGCGCCGGTGCGCGCGGGCGGGTCGGTCAGCGCGATCGGGTCGCGCCAGTCCCACGCGGCCCACCGGGCGAAGAACTCGGCCGGGTCGTCGGAGGTTCGGGCGGCGATCGCGGCCAGGACCGACCACCCGACACCGGGCACCCCGCCGAAGGGCGCCGAGTCCAATCCCCGCGCCCTGGCCCAGGCCCGCACCCGGCGCGCCAGTCCGGCGCCCGCCCGCAACGCCTCGGCGTCGGTCACCGCGCTCAATGCCACGGCCGGGTCCGCCGGGTCGGCCACCGTGAGGTCCACGCCCAGCCCGTCGACCGCGAACCGCAGCCCCGGCGTGCGGGTCCCGACCACGGCCCGCACCTCCACCGCCTCCGGCAGCACCGCCCGCACCGCCGCCTCGACCGCGGCCGGATCCGCCGACACGGTGATCAGGTCCAGATCCGCGTCGGGCACCGCGCAGCCCATCCGGCGCGAGCCGACCACGTGCAGCTCCAGCACCCCCGACAGCACGGCGGTGACGCGCTCGGCCACCGCGTCCAGTGACACCGGCGCGGTCGGCTCCTCCGCGCACCACCGCACCTCGCCCGTGCCCAGGGACACCACCGCGCGCGGCCGCATCGGTTCCGCGCCGCGGCGGGACAGCACCACCAGTTCGCCGACCCGGTCGACGCGCGGCGCGATGCCCTCGGCCGCCCGCCGGGACCCGCCGACCGTCAGGTGCGGGGTGAACCTGGCCGCGCAGCGCGGAAAACGGCGGCGCGCCGCGGCGTGCAGGTCCTCCCACGGCCGCGCGCCGGCCGCCGCCGGATCCAGCCACACCACGTCCTCGCCGAACACGCCGACACCGTCGACGGACACCGGGAACGGCTCGATCGCGGCGACCGCGTCGGCCAGCAGCGGCACCGCGCGGGCGAACTCCGACTCGGGCGCGAACCCGAACAGCAGCGTCACGTGCGCGGGCCAGCGCCGCGCGCGGCGGTCGTGCTCGGCGCGCACCCGGTCGACCTCGGGCCACGGACCGGGCAGCCACACCACCGCGGTCCGCGCCGACGGCGCCACGTCCAGCACGTCGGCGGCCACCGCGCGCGGCTCCAGGTCCACCAGCACGCCGTAGTGGTCGGACACGAACACCCCGTCGACCGGCCGGGTGCCGAGCAGTTCCGCGCCCACCGCCCGCAGCCCGCCGCGCAGGAACACCCGGTCCAGCCGCGCGGCGCGCCCGGACAGCGAGGAGATCGCGGCCAGCGGGTTCGCGCCGGGGTCGAACGTCGGCGCGTCGTCGTCCCGCGCCTGCGTCCACGCGTCCCGCAGGTCGAGCGCCTTGCCGGGCCGCGCGCTCCCGTCGTTGAAATCGCCCGCCAGCACCACCTCGCCGAACCCGGCGAACGCCTCCGCCACCACGGCCAACTGCCGCTTCCGCTTCGCCGCGCCGTCGGCGGTGTGGTCGCTGGTCAAGTGAGTGGCCGCGACGACCAGCGGTTCCGCGCCGGTGTCCACCACGGCCGCGGCGACCGCCTTGTGCGCGCTCAACGCGAGCCGACCCGACTCCAGCACCGGCAGCCTGCTCAGCAGCACCACGCCGGTCGCCTCCACGTCCGGCCCGGTCGGGTCGACGTCCGCGGTGTAGTCCGCGCGCACCCACGGTTGGGCCAGCAGCACGGCCAGCAGGTCGCGCCGGACCTCCTGCAACGCGATCACGTCCGCGTCGGCCGCCCGCAGCGCGGCGAGCAGCAACGGCGTGCGGCGCTCGGTGTCGATCAGGTCGCCGTCGTACCGGTCCCACAGCACGTTCCACGTCACGACCCGGGGCGCGACCGTCGGGACACCCCGGGTGCCGGGCGTCCACCCGGACAGCGGGTCCCACACGTGCGGCGTGGCGGCGGCGAACGCGGGCGCCCGCAACCGGCGCGGCGCCCGGACCCGACCCGCGCCCGTCTCCCCGACCAGGTCGACGCCGGACGCCCGGTCCCACACCACCTCGCCGTCCGCCTCCACGAACAGCACCCGGTGCCACGGCACCTCGCCGCCGGGCGCGAACGCGGGCAGCGCGACCCGCTTGGCCGGCGCGTCCCGCTGCTGCACCCCGAGCACGAACCGCGCCGGGTCCAACCGGGGATCCCACCGGATCTGGTGGTACACCTGCTCACTGGTCCGCATCGGACCGCGTCCCCTTCCCGCGACCCCGCCCACCGGTCGCGCCACGATCAGGCCGCGCGACCGGCTCGCCGCGGTGGCGGACCTGCCGGTTCCCGTCCATCAGACCGCGTCCTCCACGGTGCCCGACGCGCCCACGTACCAGGTCCGGTGCGCCTGCCACGGGTACGGCGGCGCGAAGCGGCGCAGCTGGCCCGCCAGCACCTCGCCCGGCACGGCGTGGACGCGGTTCCCGTTGCGGCGCACCACTTCTTCTTCGTCCACGACCAGCACCGCGTGGGTCAGCAGGGCGTTGCGGCGCCGGGCCACCGCGTGCACCGACGCGCGTTGGCGGTCGTCGAGCGACGTCGCGTCCCACACCACGGTCCGCTCCCCCGTCAACGCCGCCCCCAGCCGGTCGACCGCGGCCCGCCACACCTGCTGGTTGCCGCGCTGGTCGGCCCGGTTGCCCGCCCGCTCGCGGAGGTCGTCCATCGACACCACCTCGTCCACATCGGACAGTCCGGCGACGAAAGTCGACTTGCCGCTTCCGGCCACCCCGACCAGGTGCACCAGCGTCGGGAACCCGCCGGCGTGCCACCGCCACGTCGCGGCCACCGCCTCCTCGACGTCGAGCACGCGCCCGGCCCGGATCGACGCGGCGCGCGCCTCGGCCCGTCGCCGCTCGGCCGCCCGGCCGGGACCGAGCCGGTCCCGCAGCGCCGCGTCCAGGGCGGAGAGCGAACCCGCGTCCTCGGCGTGCACCGCCGACCAGGCCACCTGGTCGCGCTCCTCGACCGCGGTCGCCGGCAGCACCGACGCCGCGACCGCGTGCAGCACGCCCAGGTCGGCCGCGGTGGACAACCGCAGCAACCCCCTGCGCCGCTCGGCGTCCGGGAACGGCGCGTGCACCAACCGGTGCAACCCCACGAGGTCGGCGACCCGCCGCGCCGACGGCAGACCGACCACAGTGGACAGTCGCGTCAGCACCTTCGGGCGCCGCTCCCGGTGCAGCGCGGCGGCCAGCGCGCCTTCCAGCCTCGCGTCACCGAGCAGGCCCAGTGCGTCCACTCCGGACAGTGCCTCGACCGCGGCTTCCTTGTCACCGGCCAGGTCCACCAGGGCTAGCAGGTCTTCCGGGTCGACCGGCGCGCCGGAGCGCGCGTCCCACAGCACGGCCTCGCGCCCGAGCCCGTTGGGCACCACCGGCGCGTGCATCCAGTGCGTGGAGGTGCGCACGTGCGCGGGTCGGACCCACTTCGCGACCCGCCGGCCGAACTCCGCGCGCCCGAACCCCTCGACGGTGCGCACGACGAAACCCTCCTGCCGCGCGGTGTCCACCCGCAGCGCCCGCAACGCGCGCTCGTCGAACACCCCGCGCCACAGCACCGGCGGGGTCGGGACGCCGAGACCGCGCAGGAAACCGACCGCGGCGTCCCAGTCCAGGCAGTGGTCGTCGTCCCACACCGAGAAGCCGTAGAACCAGCTCAGCAGGTCGTCGTAGGCCAGCGAATGACGGGCGTGCACGTTCTCGCCGCAGATCCGCCTGCCGACCGCCAGCCGGGGCCCGACCCGACCGTGCAGCGCCTTGACCCACGAGCGGGACGGGTGGTGCCCGGAGTCGAGCGACCGGGCGTGCAGGCCGTCCCGGTACAGCGTGGTGTTCTCACCGTCGAGCTTCTCGGTGACGACCACCTCGCGGCCGCGCCACCCCTCCAGGTCCGCGACCCGCACGTCGTCCGAGGACGCGCCCGGCGACCACGGGAGGTGCGGCGTGCGCGGGTAGTGCGTGCGCATGTCCCCTCCCGCCAACGGTTTCCGGTGCACTGTAGACACCGCGCACCGGCCGGTCGACCGGTTTCAGCCGCGGTGACGGGCGAGCACCCGGTCCACCAGCCACCCGGACGCGCCTAGGTAGCGGGTCGGGTCGAGCAGTCCGCGCAGCTCCTCGGGGTCGACGTCGGCGAGCCCCGGCTCCGCGCGCAGCGCCTCCTCGAACGGCCGGTCGCCGGTCGCGATCGAGGCCAGCAGCTTCTTCGCGCCCGCCTTGCCCAGCCTCGGCGCGAGGAACGCGGTGAGGCGCTCGGACACGATCGACCCGCCGGTGAGGTCCAGGTTCGCGCGCATGACCTCCGGGAACACCCGCACCCCCGCCGCGAGCTCGGCCACCGTGGCCGCCGCGCCGCCGGTGAGCCGCAGGCACTCGCGCAACGGCTGCCACTCGGCGTGCCACGCGCCGGCCGACCGCTCGTCCTCGGCGACCACCGACTGCGCGAGCACCGTCGCGTACAACGGGACCTGGCGCGCGGCCGAGGTCAACAACGTCGCCAGCACGGGGTTGCGCTTCTGCGGCATGGCGGAGGAGACGCCGCGCCCCTCGGCGGCGGGCTCGGCGAGTTCGGCGACCTCGGTGCGGGACATGCCCTGCACGTCGAGCGCGATCTTGCCCAGCGCGACGGTGACGAACGTGCACACCGCGCCGACGTCGGCCACCGGCGTGCGCAGCGCGTGCCACGGCACCAGCGCCTCGACGAGCCCGAGTTCGGCCGCGAACTTCTCGGACAGCCGCGCCGCGTGGTCCGGCGCGCGACCGGCGTACTCGAGGTAGGAGGCCAACGTGCCGGCCGCGCCGCCGAGCTGCGCGGGCAACCGGAGCGCCCGGACCCGGTCGCGGGCGTCGAGCACGAGCGTCAACCAGCCCGCCGCCTTGAGCCCGAACGTGATCGGCACGGCGTGCTGGGTGAGCGTGCGCCCGGCCATCGGCGTGTCCCGGTGGGCCGCCACCAGGTCCGCGAGCGCGTCGGCGGCGGCGGTGAGGTCCCGGTCGACGGCGGCGAACACCCGGGTGGCGATCAGCATGGACGCCGAGTCCAGCACGTCCTGACTCGTCCCGCCCCGGTGCACGAACTCGGCCGCGTCCCGGTCGACCCGCGCCACCTCGGCGGTGAGCGCCTGCACCAGCACCACCACCGGGTTGGCCGCGCCCCGCGCGCCCACCGCGAGGGCCTCCAGGTCCAGCCGCTCCCCGACCGCGGCCGCGGCGATCACCTCGGCGGCGTCGCGGGGCACCACGCCGAGCGCGGCCTGCGCCCTGGCCAACGCCACCTCCACGTCGAGCATGGCCTGCGCCCAGGCCTCGTCGGAGGTAGCCCCGGCGACCGCGGACCCGGCCCACCCGGGCGCGAGCAGCCCGCTGTCGATGCGGTTGGTGGAAGTCATGCGCCCGATCCTCACGCGGGCACGCCGACACGGCAATCGCCACCGCCCGCAATCACACCGCGGGCTCGCTCCCCACGGCCACGCGGAGGTCGGTGGGTACCCGCGCGCCGGCCGCGACGGTGCCGACGACGGGGGTTCCGCCAGCCTAGCGTACGGGCAGGTCCGAGCCGCGACCTCGGCTCGCAGCGAGCCGGCACGCCGACCGCGCCGCGCCCCTCGTTCCGCCGACCGCGAGTCAGGCGCACGGGCGAGTCCGAGCCGCCACCTCAGCCCGCAGCGAGCCGGCACGCAGGCCACGCCGCGCCGCGACCCTCGATCCGCCGGCCTGGCGTACGGGCAGGTCCGAGCCGCGACCTCGACTCCCAGCGAGCCGGCACGCCGACCACGCCGCGCCGCGCCCCTCGTTCCGCCGACCGCGAGTCAGGCGTGCGGACCCGGCACGCTCGTGCGCGCACGCCGACCGCGCCGCGCCCTCACCCTCGTTCCACCGACCGGGAGACAGGCGTACGCGCAGGTCGGAGGTGCGATCTCGAGGCCCGCGACCGACCGGGCCGGCGCCGGTACGCGCGGGGCCGCCGGGCCGGGCGCGGGAGGGAGTGGGGTCGTACCGGTTTCGGTGGGGTTCCCGTGAGGTACAGTCGGCCGGGTTGAGGGCACGCGCTGTCGGCAGTCGGCCGGCGGGGCTCTCGACCCAGTCCGGTTCCGGGATTCGCACCCGGCCGGGGACGGGAGCACCGGCTTGTCGCCGGACCAGTCACGCGTTTCGACATCTTCTTCCTCGCTCACCACCGAGGCCGAGCGGCCAGGTCGGTCGCGCGGTGCCGCGACGGGGTTCGCCGACGCGCGCGCCGCCGCCGACCGCGCGGAGACGGTGCAGCGCAGCCAGGCCGCGCGCACCGTGGCGCACAACTCGCTGGACGACGGCGACCTGCGGGAACTCCTGCGCATGCTCGACCTGCCGGACCCGCCGCCCGGGGAACTGCGCCCGGACGCCGCGTCCCACTCGACCGAAGGAGCACGCGAATGACCCAGGGCACCATCAAGTGGTTCAACGGCACCAAGGGTTTCGGCTTCATCAGCCCGGAGGGCGGAGGCGCCGACCTGTTCGTGCACCACTCGGAGGTGCAGGGGTACGAGGCGAACGCGCTGGCCGACGGCCGCCGCGTCGAGTACGAGGTCGGGCAGGGCGACAAGGGACCGCACGCCGTGGGCGTCAACCTGCGTTAAACGCCCCGCGCGTCGACCCGGAGGTCCACTGGGGACTCCGGGTCAGTAGGCGTGTCCGGCCATGAGCCGCGCCAGCACGGCGCGCGCCACCCTGGGCGGTGGCGTGGTGGGCGCCGGGTCGCGGCGGCGGGCGAGCGCGTCCGCGACGAACCGGACCACCTCGTCGGGCGCCGGCACGAGGTCGCCGCCCTGGCGGGACAGCACGATCTGCTCCTCGCCCGGGTTCGTCTCCACCAGCACGACCCAACCCTGCCGCTCGTTCCAGACCAGCATCAGGTCGCGGTCGGGGTGCGCCGGGTCCCGGTCGCCCAGCGCGAGGTACGCCGTCACCGTGTCCGTCACCTCGCACGTCGCGCCTTCCGGCGGCACGCCGACCGCCTCGGCGACCACGCGCACGTACCCGTAGAGGGCGGCGGTGAGGTCGTGCGCGGACAGGGTTTCGGTATCGGTCACGCTGTCTCCGTCTCCGTGCTGGGCCGGTGGCTCCGCGCCGGCTCGGGCGTCGCGCACCGGATGTCCACTCAGGACAACGTCGCGACGCGACGGGGAATTCCCGCCCGGTCGGACACGGCGGCCACCGCCTCGCCCGCGGTGGCCCGGATGATCAGCTCCGCGTCCACCCCGGTGATCTCCAGGACGCGCAGCACCCTCCTGCCCGCGGCGGCGATCGCGAACCGCATCCCGGCGCGCGCCGCCCGGCGCCGGGTCACGACGACCACGTCCACCCCGGTCGAGCCGAAGAAGCGGACCCGGGTCAGGTCCAGCACCAAAGCGGCGGGCAGCCGGTCGAACTGCGCGTCGAGCACGGCTCTGATCGCGCCGTCGCCGGCGATGTCGACCTCACCGTCCAGCGACACCACGGCCGTGCCGTCGCGATCCTCGACCCTGATCGTCACGTCGGGCACGGCCACGACGAATGCGCCATCCACGGGAACTCCTCCGGTTGCTCACGAAACCCGGCAACCGAGCTCCTTCTCAACCCGAATTGTCGTCCCTCGCCGCGTTGCTCGAACGAATGACCTACCCGGTCGACCGTACGGTGTCCGGGCCGCCGGCACAACGTCGCGGGCAGCCCCCGAAGTGCGGCGCGACCCGATCAGTCCACTGTGGACGAAGTGTCGCCGTCGTGCTCCAGACCGGCGCAGACGGCCTCCAGCACACCGAGCGCGGCGGTCAGCGCGGGCCGTCGACCGGTCGGTGTCCGCCACACGCCGTAGATCCGCCGCATCGGCGGCGACTTCACCGTCAGCACGCGCACCGTCGGCGGCAGCGCGCCGCGCCCCATCCTCGGCACCAGCGCGACACCGAGTCCGGCGCCGACGAGTTCGATCTGGCTCGCGTACTCGCTCACGATGTGGGTGAAGCGGGTCGGGCTCGGCGTGCGGTGGAACGCGTTGAGCAGGAAGTCGTGCGCGACCGAACCCGGTTCGTAGAGCCACGGGTCGTCGCACAGCTCCTGGAGGTCGACCGACGCGCGGTCGGCCAGCGGGTGGGTGTGGTGCGCGAGCACGTCGGACAGGTCGTTGCCCAGGTGCCTCGCCTGCAACCCCTCGGGCAGCGACAGCGGGATGGCCAACCAGTCGTGCGCCACGGCCAGGTCCGCGGTGCCGCGCGCGACCAGTTCCACCGCGCGGTGCGAGTCGGCCTCGATCAGCCGCAGCTCCAGACCGGACCACCGCGCGGACAGCTCGCGGGTGGCGGCCGGCAGCACGCCGCGCGCGGCGGTGGGGAACGCGGCGACGGTCAGCGACCCGGTGACCGTCTCGGTCTGCGCCTGGAGTTCGGCGCTCATGCTCTCCAGCTCGATCACGATCCGGCTCGCGGACTCGGCCAGGATGCGGCCGGCGACGGTGAGCGTCGTCCGGCCGCCCTGGTGTTCCACGAGCTGCTGGCGCACGTCCCGGCTGAGCCGGGCGATCTGCTGGGAGATGGCCGACGGGGTGTACCCCAGCGCGCTGGCGGCGGCCGTCATCGACCCGTGGGTGGCGAGGGCCTCGATCGCGCGCAGCCCCGCCAGGCTCACCGTCAGCACGCCGGCGTCACCTCACTCCCCGTACCCGGCCTCCGGATTCATCCTGGCACAACGCCGACGGATCGCCGCCGATCATGACCTTGCGTCACCGGATGGGAGCGGCAGGTGCAGGACGGCGTCGACCTCGACCTTCACCTGCCGCAGTCCGACGACCACCGTCGTGCGCGCGGGCCGGTGCGCGCCGAAGTGGTCCGCGTAGGCGCGGTCGAACTCGGCGAAGTCGGCCGCGTCGATGAGGTACGCGGTCACCTTCACCACCGACTCCGGCCCGCCGCCCGCCGCGGCCACCACGGCGGCCAGGTTGCGCAGCGCGAGCGCGGTCTCGGTGGCCACGTCGGCCGGCGCGTACGTGCCGTCCGGCTCGCGCGGCACCTGGCCGGACACGTACACCGCGTCACCTGCCCGGGTGAACGGCGAGTAGTGCCCGGCGGGACGCGGCACGGTCATCCGGCCGCCTCCCTGGTCACCCGGATCGCCTCCGAGACCTGGAAGGCGTTGAACCGCTGCCCGGTGGCGAAGTCCGCGTCGACGCCCGCGAGGAACGCGAACGCGGGCGCCAGCCGGGCCGGCGGCACGATGCCGATCCGCATCTCCTCGGTGTAGTGCGAGTCCGACATGGGCGTGTCGATGGGTCGGCCGGTGGACATCGTGTTGACCGCGATGTTGTGCTCCCTGCCCTCCAGGGCGAGCACCTTCATCAGGCCCTCCTGGGCGTGCTTGCCCGGCGTGTAGGCGGTCTCCTTGACGAACCCGAACAGCGCCGAGCCCGAGGACAGGAACACGATGCTGCCGTCCCGCGCCTCGACCATGTGCGCCCACACGGACTTCGTCAGCACGTAGGCGCCGCCCAGGATGATGTCGACCTCGCGCCGCCAGTTCTCGAAGGTGACGTCGAGCAGGGACACCTCGCGCAGCACGGCGGCGTTGTGGATCAGCACCCGCGGCGTGCCGTAGTGGCCCAGCGCGGTCTCGACGGCGGCGGCCGTGGCGACCGGGTCGGCGAGGTCGACCACGATCGGCAGCACGTCCGCGCCGCCCGACCGCAGCTCGTCGGTCAGCGCGGCGAGCTTGTCGCCCTGCACGTCCATCAGCGCCACCCGCATGCCGCCCGCGACGAGCTCGCGGGCGATCTCGCGGCCGAGACCCTCGGCGGCGCCGGTGAGGAACGCGACCCTGCCCCGGATGTCGATCACGCGGACGCTCCTTCCCGGGCGACCCGGATGGCCTCGGACAGCTGGAAGGCGTTGAACCGGTGGCCACTCGCGAAGTCCGCGTCGACACCCGCGAGGAACGCGAAGGCGGGCGCCAGCGCCGACGGCGGCACCATGACCGCGCGCATCGCGTCGGTGTAGGTGTAGGCGAGCGGGCCGTCGATCGGCGCGCCCGTGGTGATCGTGTTGGCGGCGACGTTGAACTCCTTGCCCTCCAACGCCAACACCTTCATCAGGCCCTCCTGGCCGTGCTTGCCGGCGACGTAGGCGGCCTCGTTCGCGAACCCGTTGAGCGCCGAGCCCGACGAGACGAACACGATGCTGCCGTCCCGTGCCTCGACCAGGTGCGGCCACACGGTCTTGGCCAGCACGAACGCGCTCTGGAGGATGCTGTCCGCCTCGGCCTTGAACGTCGCGACGTCCAGGTCCAGCACGGACACCTCGCGGAACACGGCCGAGTTGTGCACGACCAGCCGCGGCGTGCCGAACCGGGCCAGCGCCTCCTCGACCGAGGCGCGCAGCACCTCGGCGTCGGTGAAGTCGGTGACGAACGCGTGCGCGTCGGGCAGCTCGTCGGCCAGCGCGCGGACCGCGTCGGCCTGGTCGCACAGCACGGCGACGGTCATGCCGGCCGCGACCAGCTCGCGGGCGACGGCGTGGCCGATGTCCTCGGCGTTGCCCGCCACGATGGCGAACCTGCCGGTGGGGTCGATCATTCGGTGCTCTCCTTCGGTGGGTCTAGACGATCTCGGCGACCAGGGCGACGACCTGGCCGGGTGCCTCGATGCGGGCCAGCGTCGGCCGCAGCAGTGCCAGCACGGTGCGCGGGAACGGCGCGCGGAAGGTTTCCACGACCTCGCTGGACAGCGGGTCGAGCAGCTCGCCGATCACGGTGCCCTCGGCGACGACGGTGCCCAGCGCGGCCTCGCGCAGCAACGGCCGGTAGATGCCCGGGCGGGAGGTCGACAGCGGCACCTTGCCCACGCCCAGCGAGCCGGGCTCGTCGGGCAGGTCGGCCTCGGTCAGCACGCCCGCCTTGCCCAGCGCCCGGCGCAGGCCGCGGGTGACGGTCGCGGCGCGGTCCTCCTCGAACTCGCCGCGGCCGCCCATCTCGATCCACACCGCGACGGCGCCCTGCGCCCGGGCGTGGCCGGTGAGGCTGGACGCGCGGTCCGGCCCGTCCATGATCACCGGGGTGCCCATCCACTCGGCGACGTGCTCGCTGCCGGGGAACCGGTAGGTGAAGCAGTTGATGTTCCAGCTGCCGCCGCCGTGCACGTCCAGCACGACGTCGGCGCCGTCCACGGCGTGCTCGGCGAGCACCGCGGCCAGGCGCTGGGTGTGCGAGCCCGCCGGATCGCCGGGGAACGAGCCGTTCAGGTCGAGCAGGTCGAGGTGGGTCTGCCTGGCGTCGGCCTCGGTGGCGAGCGGGTGCGCGACGGGCACGACCCGCAGCGTGCCGGTCAACTCCTCCAACCGCACGTCGGCGAGCAGTCGGTTGATCGCCAGCGTGCCCCACGGGCCCTCGTCACCGTGCACGCTCGCCACGAGCAGCCCGACGGGGCCGCCCTCACCGACCGTCCCGATCCGGACGTCGACGGTGCCGTAGGCCAGCGACGAGGTGACCGGGTGATCGGTCCACACGATCGACTCGGCGAGTGTCGGCATATTCGCGCTCCCTGCTGTCCATTGCGCTTCGCATTCGGTGCGCGGATTCTGTGCAGAGCGGCGCGGAGAACACAAGACAGAGGTTCGACAAAGCGTCGATTAGGTTTGCTTAACGGCCATCTGCCCAGTTCAGACCCCCTTTAGCAGAGCTTAACGCCGGGCTGCACCGATTGTTGCTTGTCAGCTCGGTGACACCCCTGTTCACTCTGGTGATCCGCGGTCCACCCTCACCGTCGAGAAGATGTGGATGCACAGCATGAATCGAAGAAAGATTTCCGGCGTGGTCGCCGCCGCGCTGGTCCTGTCCGCGTGTTCCGGCGGCGCGCCGGAGGGCGGTGACACCGGCAACCAGGTGCGCGGCGAGGCCAACACCGTCAACGCCGGCACCGCCAAGCAGGGCGGCACGATCACCTACGTCCTGGAACGCAACATCCTCGACTGGAACCCGCTGGGCGCCGACATCGGCGTCGCGACCCAGCTGGTCGCCGACGTGTACGACCCGGGCGCGTTCACCACGCTGCCCGATCTCAAGACCATCGAGCTGAACAAGGACCTCCTGGTCAGCGCCGAGCAGACCGGCACGTCACCGCAGACGCTGGTCTACAAGATCAACCCGAAGGCCGTGTGGAACGACGGCACGCCGATCACGGTCGCCGACTTCGACTACGTGTGGCGGGCGTCCAACCCCAAGGCGTGCCCGAAGTGCGAGCCCGCCTCCACGATGGGCTACGACGGCATCTCCTCGCTGGTCGGCACCGACGACGGCCGCACCGTCACCGTCACGTTCGACAAGCCGTTCGGCGACTGGAAGTCGCTGTTCGGCCCGATCCTCCCGGCGCACGTGGCCAAGAAGCTCGGCGACGACGGCACCCCGGAGGGCCTGGCCAAGTCGTTCAACGACGGCTTCCGCTACAAGGACTCGTTCCCGGACTGGTCGGGCGGCCCGTACATCTTCAAGTCGTGGACGACCAACCAGGCCGCGACCCTGGTGCCGAACCCGAAGTGGTGGGGCAAGCCCGCGACGCTGGACAGCCTGGTGTTCCGGGTCATCACCGACACCACGCAGGAAGTGCCCGCGTTGCAGAACAACGAGGTCCAGATCATCAACCCGGACCCGCAGGTCGACCTGCTGCGCAACGTGCAGGCGCTCGGCGACGTGAAGTACCAGCTGGTCTCGGGGCTGCGCAAGCAGATGATCCTGCCGAACCTGAACAACCCGGCCATGCAGGACCCGGCGCTGCGCAAGGCGCTCTACACCGCGTTCGACGTGAACCAGACCATCGGCAAGACGGTCGGCCAGTTCTCCTCCGACGCGAAGCCGCTGCGCAACCGGATCTACGTGCCGCAGCAGCCGGAGTACAAGGACAACCTCGGCACGCTGGGCACCGGTGACGTGGAGAAGGCCAAGAAGATCCTCACCGACGCCGGGTACAAGGTCGACGGCGGCAAGCTGGTCGACCCCAAGGGCGCACCGGTGCCGGCGCTGACCATGCGCTACATCCAGAACAACCAGATCCTGCAAACCGTGTGCCAGTTGTTCTCCGACACGGCCAAGCAGCTGGGCGTGACGATCGACGTGCAGACCACGGACTCGATCGGCGCGACCGTGACCCACCAGGCGGGCAAGGACTTCGACCTGTTCGCCATGGGCTGGATCGGCCAGACGTTCGTCGCCTCGCAGTACTCCCAGGCGTTCATGACCAAGGCGGGCCTGAACTTCGGCGGCTACTCGAGCCCCGTCGTCGACGACCTGCTGACCAAGGCGCTGGGCGCGACCGACGAGTCGAAGGCCGCCGAGTACCTCAACGGGGTGGACGCGCAGCTCACCGAGGACGCCTACATCCTGCCGCTCTACCAGGTGCCGGACCTGTTGGCGTACAAGGCGAACCTGGTCAACGTCCGGGCCAACGGCACCTACTACGGGCCGCCCTACAACGGTGGCGAGTGGGGCATCGCCGGATGAGGCCGCACGGCGCGGACGCCCTGGGGGGTGGGACGTCCGCGCCGTGCCAGGGGAAGGTGGGTTAGCCATGGTGGCCTACGTGCTGCGGCGGTTGCTGCACACGATCCCGATCGTGCTCGTCGGCTCGTTCATCACGTTCGTGATGGTCAGCGCGTCCGGCGACCCGCTCGGTGACCTGAAGGCGAAGCAACCGCCGGTGTCGCAGGCGATCCTGGACGCCGAGGCGCACCGGATGCGGCTCGACCAGCCGGTGCTGGAGCGCTACTGGCACTGGTTGACCGGGATCCTGTCCGGTGACTGGGGCCCGTCGGTGAAGAAGATCGACATCGGCGCGGAGATCTGGCCGCGGCTGCTGGTGTCGGTGCGGCTGGTGGTGCTGGCCGTGCTGCTGGCGCTGCTGCTCGCGCTGGTGATCGGCGTGGTGAGCGCGGTGAAGCGGTACTCGGCGGTGGACTACCTGTTCACGTTCGTCGGCTTCCTGCTGCTGTCGATGCCGGCGTTCTGGTTCGCGATCCTGTTGAAGCAGCAGGCGATCAACGTCAACCAGGCCACCGGCACCACGCTCGTCTACACCGTCGGCGACGCGTCGATCCCGCCGCCGACCGGGTTCTGGCCCACCGTGCTGGACGTGCTCGGGCACATCGTGCTCCCGACGATCGTGCTGGCGATGACGTCGTTCGCGCCGTGGAGCCGGTTCGTGCGGTCCTCGATGATCGAGGTGCAGCAGAGCGACTACGTGCGGTTGGCCCGGGCGAAGGGGCTCAAGCGGCGGACGGTGCTCGTGCGGCACGCGCTGCGGACCGCGCTCGTGCCGCTGACCACGGTGGTCGCGCTGGACCTCGCGGTGCTGTTCTCCGGGGCGGTGATCACCGAGACGGTGTTCCAGTGGCGCGGCATGGGCTCGTTCCTGCTGACCTCGGTGCGGGACAAGGACATCTACGCGGTGATGGCGTGGCTGCTGCTGGTGTCGGTGATCGTGGTGTTCTTCAACCTCGTCGCCGACCTGCTCTACGCCGTGCTGGACAGGAGGATCCGCCTTGGTTGACCTCGGGCAGACGACCGCCGTGCCGAGCGCGGACGGCGAGGTGTCGGTGGCGACGCCGCGGTGGCGGCTGGTGGTGGGCCGGTTCCTGCGGCACCGGCTGGCGACCGCGAGCCTGGTGGTGTTCGTGCTGCTGGTGCTGCTGGCGTTCGTCGGCGGCGCGCTGTGGCACTACCAGTACGACGTGTTCACCCCGGACAACTCGCACCCGCCGTCGGCGAAGCACCCGTTCGGCACCGACGCCACCGGGTACGACCTGCTGGCCCAGGTGCTGCGCGGCACGCAGCGGTCGATCGAGATCGCGCTGTTCGTCGCGGCCGTGTCGGGCGTGTTCGGCAGCGTGTGGGGCGCGGTGGCCGGGTTGCACGGCGGCAAGGTCGACACGCTGATGATGCGGATCGCCGACCTGGTGCTGATCTTCCCGGCGATCGCGGTGGCCGCCGTGCTGGCGAACAACGTGGGCGCGACCGACCAGGGCTGGCTGCTGATCGGGTTGGTGCTGGCCGCGTTGACCTGGCCGTACGTGGCCCGGTTGGTGCGCGGGCTGGTGCTGTCGTTGCGCGAGCGGGAGTTCATCGCCGCCGCGCGCACGTTCGGCGCGGGCTCGTGGCGGATCATCTTCCGGCACGTGCTGCCCAACGCGATGGGCACGATCATCGTGGCGGTGACGATCATCGTCGCGGTCGCGATCCTGGCCGAGACGGCGCTGTCGTTCATCGGGTTCGGCGTGCGACCGCCGGACACCTCGCTCGGCCTGCTGGTCAGCCAGAACCAGACCGCGGTGTCCACCCGGCCGTGGCTGTTCTACTTCCCCGGGCTGTTCATCGTGGTCATCGCCCTGAGCATCAACTTCATCGGCGACGGGCTGCGGGACGCCTTCGACAACACCAGGTCACGGAGCAGGCGATGACGACAGCCACCACCGCGGAGGTGCTCGGCATCCGCGACCTCACCGTGGAGTTCCCCGACGAGCGCGGTCGGGTGACCGCGGTGCGCGGGGTGTCCTGGTCGCTGCGCGCGGGCGAGGTGCTGGGCGTGGTCGGCGAGTCCGGCTGCGGCAAGTCGGCGACCGCGCTGGCCGTGATGGGCCTGCTGCCGACCGGCGCGCGGGTCGGCGGGTCGGTCCGGTTCCGCGACCGCGAGCTGGTCGGGTTGTCCGACGACGAGATGGCGTCGGTGCGCGGCCGCTCGGTGGCGATGGTGTTCCAGGACCCACTGTCCGCGCTGAACCCGGTGTACTCGGTGGGGTTCCAGGTCGCCGAGGCGGTGCGGGCGCACCACCCCGGGTTGAGCCGGGAGGACGCGACCGAGCGCGCGGTGCGGCTGCTGGAACTCGTCGGGATCCCCAACGCGCGGGACCGGATCGCGGACTACCCGCACGAGTTCTCCGGCGGCATGCGGCAGCGGGTGGTGATCGCGATCGCGATGGCCGACGACCCGGACGTGATCATCGCCGACGAGCCGACGACCGCGCTCGACGTGACGATCCAGGCCCAGGTGCTCGACGCGCTGCGCACCGCCCGCGAGGAGACCGGCGCGGCGACCATGCTCATCACGCACGACCTCGGCGTGGTCGCCGGGCACGCGGACCGCGTGGTGGTGATGTACGCCGGGAAGGTGGTCGAGTCCGGCACCGTCGAGGAGGTCTTCTACCAGCCCCGGATGCCCTACACGCTGGGGCTGCTGGGCAGCCTGCCCCGGTTGGACGCCCGCGAGGACGCCCGGCTGACCCCGATCGCGGGCACCCCGCCGGCGCTGGACCAGCCGGTCGTCGGGTGCGCGTTCGCGCCGCGCTGCCCGTTGGCGCGCGAGGTGTGCCTGACCGAGGAGCCCGCGTTGACGGCCGTCGACGGCGAGCACCTGGCGGCGTGCCACTTCAGCGCGGAGCTGGTCGGCCGCCGGCCGCAGGACGTGTTCCCGCCGCGCGCCGCGCCACCGCCGCCGGACGCGCCGATCGCCGGGCAGGCGACGCCGATCGTGGTCGCGTCGGGGCTGGTGAAGCACTACAAGGTGCGCGGCTCCGGGTTGTTCCGGCGGGACCGGGGCGAGTTGCACGCGGTGTGCGACGTGTCGTTCGACCTGTCGGCGGGCGAAACCCTGGGGTTGGTCGGCGAGTCCGGCTCGGGCAAGTCGACCATCGCGAAGTTGTTGATGTCGCTGGAGAAGCCGACCGGCGGCGTGGTGCGGCTGGACGGCGAGCCACTGGGCGGGCGGCGGCACGCGCGCGACCTCCAGATCGTCTTCCAGGACCCGATGAACTCGCTCGACCCCCGGATGACGGCGGCCGACCTGGTCGCGGAACCGTTGCGGATCAACGGGATGGGCCGGAGGGAGGCCCGGGCGCGGTCGCTGGAGCTGCTGGCCTCGGTGGGGTTGTCCGGCGCGCGGTCGGAGCGGTACCCGCACGAGTTCTCCGGTGGTCAGCGGCAGCGGATCGGGATCGCCCGGGCGTTGGCGCTGCGACCGCGGGTGCTGGTGCTGGACGAGCCGGTGTCGGCGCTGGACGTGTCGGTGCAGGCGGACGTGATCAACCTGCTGGAGGACCTGCGGGACTCGCTGGGGCTCGCGTACCTGTTCATCGCGCACGACCTGTCGGTGGTGCGGCACATCGCGGACCGGGTGGCGGTGCTGTACCTGGGCCGGGTGGTGGAGACCGGTGGCCGCGACGAGGTGTTCGACCACCCGGAACACCCGTACACCAAGGCTTTGGTCTCGGCCGTGCCGCTGCCGGACCCGCGCAAGGAACGGGCCCGCGAGCGCGTCCTGCTGACCGGCGACGTGCCGAGCCCGGTGGACCCGCCCTCGGGCTGCCGCTTCCGCACCCGCTGCCCGAAGTTCCTGGGCGAGCTGACCGACGCGCAACGCACCCGCTGCGCCTCCGAAACCCCCGCCCTGGTCGCCGACGGCCTGACCCACCCGGTGGCGTGCCACTGGGCCGGACCCCGCTCATGACCGCCCACTCCCCCGACGCCGAGTCGCGCGACGCGGCCCTCACTCCCGGCCGGACCCGGTGCGACCGCGACGCCCGCCGACCGCCGGGAAACCACCTGGTCCGCACCTCGCCCGGGAGCCGGACGTGAGCGGGCGGGTCGCGGGGAAGGTCGCGGTGGTGACCGGCGCGGCGCGGGGTGTCGGGCGGGCGTGCGCGTTGCGGCTCGCGGAGGAGGGCGCGGACCTGGTGCTGCTGGACATCGGCGTGGTGACCCGGATGGCGACCGTGCCCGACGACCTCGCCACCGCCGACGACCTCTACCAGGTCGCGGAGCGGGCGCGGGCGCTCGGGCGGGAGGTGGTGTCGCGGTTCGTGGACGTGCGGGACGGCGACGCGTTGCGGGCCGCCGTGCAGGCCGGCGTGGCGGCGCTCGGGTCGGTCGACATCGCGGTGCCGGCCGCCGGGGTGCGGTCGCGCGGCGGCGCCTGGACGATGCCGGAGGCCCAGTGGCGCGCCATGATCGAGGTGAACCTGACCGGGGTGTGGCAGACCGCGAAGGCGGTGGCGCCGGTCATGGTCGGGCAGGGGGCGGGTTCCATCGTGTTCATCGGGTCGGCGCTGGCGCACGCGCCGGTCGCCGGGTACGCGCACCTGGCCGCCGCCAAGCACGGCGTCGCCGGGCTCGTCCGGTCGTTCGCGCTGGAACTCGCGGGCACGGGGGTGCGCGCCAACAGCGTCGACCCCGGTCCGCTCGACGACACCGGCGTGGCCGACGTGGCCAACGCCGTGCTCTACCTGGCCTCCGACGAGGCACGCGGTGTGACCGGATCGTCCATTGTGGTCGGTTCGGCGTGAAGACGACCGAGGGAGACACCGACATGGCGGCAAGCCGTCATTCCGTCGAATCACGGCGGGTGCTGCGGACGCACCTGCCGGAGCGGGCGGACACGCTCGGCACGTCCGTGCGCGAGGCGGACCTGGGGCTGCGGTTGGACGGGGCCGGGCACGGCCTGCTGGACACCACGCACTTCGACACGGTCCGCTTCCCGCCGCCGGACTGGGCGCTGCCCGCGTTCACCGCCGCCGCGCAGGACGGCGACCTCGCCTACACCGGCTACCGCGGCAACGCGGACGTGCGGGCCACCGTGGCCCGGTCGGTGTCCGCGCTGCTGGGCGTGGACGTGGACCCGGACCGGAACATCGCGGTGACGACCGGCACCCAGGGCGGGCTGTTCGCGACGTTGAGCGCGCTCGTGGACTACGGCGACGTGGTCGCGCTGGCCGACCCGGAGTACCTGTTCGTGGAACGGATGCTGCGGTTCCTCGGCGCGCGGGTGGTGCGGATCGGCATGGTCGAGGACCCCGCCGGGCCGCAGCTCGACCTGGCCGCGCTGGAGGTCGCCGCGCGCGAGGGCGTCAAGCTGGTGCTGACCTCGAACCCGAACAACCCGACCGGCACCGTGTACACCCCGGCGACCGTGCGCGGGTTGGCCGACCTGGCCGTGCGGCACGACTTCCTGGTGGTCGTGGACGAGCTGTACTGCCGGCTGGTCTACGACGGCGTCCCGTTCACCCACCTCGCGGCCGAGCCCGGGATGGCGGAGCGGACGGTGACCCTGCTCGGCGGGTCGAAGACCGAGTCGCTGAGCGGGTACCGGGTCGGGGTGGCGGTCGGACCGGGTCCGGTGGTGGACGCGATCGAGCAGGTGATGGCGATCTCGTGCCTGCGCGCGCCCGCGTACTCCCAGCACGTGCTGACCCGGTGGCTGGTGGACGACGTGGAGTTCGTGCGCGAGCGGGTCGGCGAGCTGCGCGCGTTGCGGGAGCTGACACTGGAGAGGTTGCGCCGCGTGGACGGGCTGGTGGTGCGTCCCGGTTCGGGGACCGCCTACCTGTGGCCGGACGTGTCGGCGCTGGGGTTGACCGACGTGGAGGTGGCGCGGTTGTTGCAGACCGAGGCGGGGGTGGTCGTGAGCCCGGGATACCAGTTCGGCCCGTCCGGGCACGGGCGGTTCCGGGTGTGCTACGCCCGGGACGAGGGGTTGTGGAGCGCGGCGCTGGACCGGGTGGTGGGCGCGTTGAACGGCGCGGCGAAGGCGGTGGCCTCGTGACGAAGGTGATCATCTGCTCGCCGTTGGAGCCGGAGCACGTGGCGCGGATCGCGGCCGTGGACCCGCGGGTGGAGGTGCTGTACGAGCCGGAGCTGCTGCCCGTGTCGCGGTACGAGGGCGACCACGTCGGCGTGCTGCCGGAGCTGACCGAGGCGCAACGGCGGCGCTGGTTCGAGCTGACGTCCTCGGCCGAGGTGGCGTTCGACTTCGACCGCCGCGCGCCCGCCGAGGTGAACGAGAACTTCCCGCTGCTGCGCTGGGTCCAGGGCACGAGCGCCGGCCTGGGCAAGCTCACCGACCGCTTCCCGCTCGACCTGGACGAGGTCGTGGTGACCACGGCGGCGGGGGTGCACGCGGTGCCGCTGGCCGAGTTCGTGCTGACCGGGTTGCTGCACTTCGTCAAGGACGTGCCGCAGCTCAGGCGCTGGCAGGCCGAGCACCGGTGGACCCGCTACACCTCGCGCACCCTGTCGGGTCAACGGGTGCTGGTGGTCGGGTTGGGCGCGGTCGGCAAGCACACCGCCCACGTGCTGGCCGGGCTCGGCGTCGAGGTGGTCGGCGCGGTGCGCCCCGGAGGCACCTCGGGCGCGCCCGGTGTGGCGGAGGTGGTCGGGTTCGACGCGATCGGCTCCGTGCTGCCGACCGTGGACGCGGTCGTGCTGGCCTGTCCCCTCACCCCGCAGACCGAGGGCCTGATCGGGGCGGCCGAACTGGCCGCGCTGAAGCCGCACGCCGTGCTGGTGAACATCGCGCGCGGCCAGGTGGTGGACGAGCAGGCCCTGATCACCGCGCTGTCCACGGGCGCGCTGCGCGGCGCGGTGCTGGACGTGGCGACGGTCGAACCCCTGCCCGTCGACTCGCCGCTGTGGGACCTGGAGAACGTGGTGGTGTCGCCGCACTCGGCGTCGACGGCGGCGAACGAGAACGCGCTCATCACCGACCTGTTCTGCGCCAACCTCCGGCGTTGGCTCGACGGCGAGGAGCTCCACAACCGCTACCGCCCGGACCTGGGGTACTAGGAGGACCCGGGTCGGTCGCGCCTCACGCGCCCGGTGCGACCGACCCGCCTCCGCCCCGACGCACGATCCAGCGCCAGGAGGCGAGCAGCATCAGCAGTTGGGCGGCTCCGCCGACGAGGAACGGCGTCCGCAGGTCGAAGTAGTGGGCGAGCGCGCCGCCGAACAGCGCGCCCAGGGGCGCGGTGCCGGTGCCCAGCAGCAGGTACACCCCGTTGACCCGACCCAGGACCCGGGCCGGCACGGTCGCCTGGCGGAACGCGACGGTCAGCGACACGTGGGTCACCGAGCCCGCGCCCATCAGCAGGAACAGCACGCCGACCGCGACCACGTCCGTCGTCAGGCCGACGAGCAGGCACGCGCCGGCCGCGACGCCCAGGCCGGCCAGGGCGGTGGGGAACGTGCCGAAGCGGCCGGCGAGACGGGCGGCCTGGGTGCCGCCCAGCAGTGCGCCCAGTGCGCTGACCACCAGGAACAGGCCGTAGGCGCCCAGCGGCACGCCCACCCGGTCGACCAGGTAGAGCACCGTCACCACGGTGGCGGCGCAGCCGAAGAAGACGACCGCGCCCAGCATCACCGCCAGCACGGTGAGCAGCCGGTCGTCCCGCAGGTGCCGGACGCCCTCCCGGAGCATCGCGGACCAGCCCGGGTGGTCGGTGTCGGTCGGCTCCGGCGGCACGACCGTGCGCAGGGACGCCATCAGCACCACGCCGACCGCGAAGCTCGCCGCGTCGACCAGGAACGGCAGCGCGACCGCGGCCGCGAACAGCACGCCACCGCACAACTGGCCGACGGTGTCCCGGAAGACGGTCTGGGCGGCGAACAGCCGACCCGCGCCCGCCGCCAGGCGCGAGGGGTGCACCACCTGCGGCAGGATCGACTGCGAGGTGACCGCGAACAGCACCTCGCCGACCCCGAGCAGCAGCGTGATCACGCCCACCACGGCCAGGTTCGCCACGCCCGTCCACACCGCGACGCCGAGCGCGCCGACCAGCAGGAACCGGGCGACGTCCACCCAGACCAGTACGAGCTTGCGCGGCCAGCGGTCCGCCGCGACGCCCGCCAGCGGCGAGATCAGCATGGGCAGCGTGCCCGCCACCGTCACCGCGGCCAGCAGCAGCGGCTCGCGGGTGTAGGACAGCACGAGCAGGGGCAGCGCGGTCAGCCGCACGCCGTCGCCGAGCGAGGAGAGCGCGGACGCCGTCCACAGCCGGCGGTAGCCGCCCCACCCGCCCGCGCCGAACACCACCTCGGACCGCCGGGTCCGCTCGCCCATCCGGACTCCCCCGCTCGGCGACGGCGTGCGCCCACGCCCGTCCGCGACGGGCGCACGCCGAGGACTGCTACCGACCCTCGGTCGCCCGGATCAGGCTCGCGGGCCGCAGGTCGGTCCAGTGCTCCTCCACGTAGTCGAGGCAGGACTGGCGGCTCTCCGGCCCGTGCACGCCGCGCCAGCCGGCCGGCACCTCCACGAAGGTCGGCCAGAGCGAGTGCTGGTTCTCGTCGTTGACCAGCACCAGGAACGTGCCGTTCTCGTCGTCGAAGGGGTTCGTCATCGGGTTCCCACTCTCCTCGGTCGGGTTGTCACAGCAGGGTCGAGAGGTACGCGCCGTACTGGCGCATGGCCGCGGGTTCGAGCATCACGGCGTGCCGGCAGTCGACCGGGAACACGTGCACCTCGCCGGTCACGTGCCGCCGCCAGCTCTCCGGCCGCAGCACCTCGAGCCGTTCGTCCTCGGCGACCACCAGGTGCAGGTCGCCGTCGAAGACGTCGGGCTCGTGGCGTTCGGCCACCGCGCGGTTGACCATCATGTTGTCCATGATCACCTCGAAGAACCCGGCCGGCGGCAGCGCGTCGACCAGGCCCTGCGCGTCGGCGGCGCGCCACACCTCGTCGTAGGTCAGGCGACCGATGTCCGGCGGCAGCACGATCCCGTTGTTCCGCACGTACTCCTCCAGCACGCTCTCGGCGAGCGTGGCGCGGTCGACCTCGGGCGCGTCCACGAACCGGTGGACGTAGGCGTCGAGCAGGACCAGCCGTTCCACGACGCACCCCCTGGCCCGCAGCGTCGCCGCGATCTGGTGCGCGACGACACCGCCGAACGACCAGCCGAGCAGCCGGTACGGCCCCTCGGGCTGGAAGGCCCGCACCAGGTCGGCGTAGTGCTCGGCCATCTCCTTCACCGACCGCACGGGCGTCCCGCTGTCGTCCGGGATCTGCCGGATCGCGACGATCGGGCAGCCCAGGTGCTCGCCGAGGCCCCGGTAGCGCCACCCCATGCCGCCACCGGGGTGCACGCAGAACAACGGCGTGCCGACGCCGTCGCGGACCACCGCGAGCGGTTCGACGGCGGGCAGTTCGACCCCGTCCGCGCCGGTGTCCACGACCCGGGCCAGCCGCGCGACCGTCGACGCCTCGAACAGGATGCGCACCGACACGTCCACGTCGAACGTCCGCTGCACGGCCGCGATCGCGCGCATCACCAGCAGCGAGTGGCCGCCCAGGTCGAAGAAGTCGTCGTCCACCCCGACCCGCTCGACGCCGAGCACCTCGGCGAAGATCCCGGCCAGGGCCTCCTCCACCGGGGTCGACGGCGGTCGGTAACCGGTGTCGGAGACCAGTTCCGGCGCGGGCAGCGCGGCCCGGTCGAGCTTGCCCTGGACGGTCAGCGGGAGGTGGCCGAGCACCACCACGGCGCTCGGCACCATGAACGCGGGCAGCCGGTCCGCCGCGTGCTGCCGCACGTCCGCCGCCAACTCCGCGGCACGCGGGTGGTTCGCGTACCGCGCCGGCGAGTCGAGCCCGGCGTGCCGGAACACGCCGGTCGGCGCGCGACCGTCGGCCGGGTCGTGGAACACCGCGTCCACGCACCCCGTCGTCGCCGACCAGGTCACGGCGGCGGCCAGGCCGTGCCGCTCGGCCAGGACGTGCAGGTGCTCGGGCAGCAGACCCTCGTCCGGCGCCGCGGCCTCCACCGGCAGGCCGGCCCGGATCCGCGCGGCCGCGGCGACCTCGTCGGTCAACCCGCCGTGCGGAACGCCCGTGACGCGCAGCGGCCGGCCGTTCCGATCCCGCACCAGGTCTTCCAGCCGGGTGGCGGAGTCGAACGCGACGGTGTCCACATCGGACAGATCGCGGGTGTCGGCCGGAGCCTTGTGCAGCACCACGTCGTACCGGTACCGGGTCAGCTCGTTGACCGCGTACCCGCGTTTGAGCCGCACGTCCACCCCGGTGACCCCGGGCAGGTCCCGGGCCAGCGCGGGGAAGTACTCCGGCGCCAGCACCAACTCCCGCTCGGTCGCGACCACCCGGCGCACCCGGTCGCGGATCACCCCGGGTTCGGCCGACGGGTCCCGTGCCACCTGCACGGCGGTCGCGAACTCCTCCAGCAGGGCGAGGTTGCGCACGTCGCCGACGAACACCGCGCCGCCCGGCGCGAGCAGCCGCACCGCCTGGTCCAGCACCCGGCGCAGGTAAGCCTGGTCCGGGAAGTACTGCGCGACCGAGTTCACCACCACCGTGTCGAAGTACTCCTCCGGCAGCCCGGTCACGTCGGTGGCCTCGGCCGCCCGCAACCGGACCCGGTCCGCCCACGGCACGCCGGACGCGGTCAGCCGCGCGCCGAGCTTCGCCACCGTGACCGCCGACAGGTCCGTGCCCCAGTACTCCTCCGCCTCCGGCGCCAGTCGGGTCAGCAGCAGGCCCGAGCCGACGCCGATCTCCAGCACCCGCCGGGGTTCCAGCGCCAGCACGCGCGCCACCGTGGCCGCCTGCCACTCCCGCATCTCCCCGACCGGGATCGGCTCGCCGGTGTAGCTGCTGTCCCACCCGCCGAAGTCGGCGTCGAGGGCGGCCTCACCGGGGCTCGAGTACAGGTCGTCGTACACCCGGCGCCACTGCTCGACCAGCTCGGTCGAGCCGGCCGCGTCCGGCGCCACGTCGGCGGGCACCACGTAGGCGACCAGTCGCGGGTCGCCCGCCCGGTCCTCGCGGGCGACGACGGCGGCGTGCGCGACCAGCGGGTGGTCGGCCACCACGGCCTCGATCTCGGCCGGTTCGATCCGGTAGCCGCGCACCTTCACCTGGTCGTCGGCCCGACCGACGTACTCCAGCTCGCCGGAGCGGTTCCAGCGCACCAGGTCGCCGGTCCGGTACAGCCGACCGCCGCCGAACGGGTCGGCCACGAACCGGGACGCGGTCAGCCCGGGTCGACCCCGGTACCCGAGCGCCACGCCGCCGCCGGACACGTACAGCTCGCCGACGACGCCGACCGGGACCCGCGCCAACCGCTCGTCCAGCACGAAGAACGCGAGCGAGGGCAGCGGCCCGCCCACCGGGCTCACGCCGGAGGCGGCGTCCGCTCCGGTCAGTTCCCGGAACGACGCGTGCACCGTGGTCTCGGTGATCCCGTACAGGTTCAGCAACCGGGGCGCGCCGTCGGTCAGCCAGGGCGCGACCTGGCGCGGGTCGAGCGCCTCGCCGCCGAACACCACGTCCTCGACGTGCCAGCGCGGGCCGCCGGGTTCCCGGGCCACCGCCGAGAGCACCCCGAACGCCGACGGCGTCTGGCTCAGCACGGTGACCCGCTCGGTCACCAGCAGCTCGTGGAACTCCCGGGTCGAGCGCGCCACGTCGTCCGGCACCACGACCAGCCGGCCGCCGTGCAGCAGCGCGCCCCACAGCTCCCACACCGAGAAGTCGAACGCGAACGAGTGGAACAGCGACCACACCCGCTGATCGCCCTCGCGCTCGTAGTCGAACCGGTCCGCCAGGGCGGCGAACAGGCCGACCACGTTGGTGTGCGGCACCACCACGCCCTTCGGGGTGCCGGTCGTGCCCGAGGTGTAGATCAGGTACGCCGCCGAGCGCGGGTCCGGGAACGGCACCTCGGCGGGCTCCGCCGCGGCCAGGCGGGGATCGGCGACGTCGACCACCTCGACGGCGGACTCCGGGAGCAGCGCCCGCAACCGGATCGCGTTGTCCTGGCTCGTGATCACCGCCGCCGGCGCCGCGTCCGCGAGCACGAACGCGATCCGGTCGTCGGGGTAGGCCGGGTCGACGGGCACGTACGCCGCGCCCGCCTTGAGCACCGCCACGATCGCGGTCACCGCGTCCGCGCCGCGCGGCAGCAGCAGCGCGACCCGGTCGCCGGGCGACACGCCGGACCCGACCAGGAGCGCCGCCACCCGACCGGCGTCCGCGTCCAGCTCGCGGTAGGTGCGCGACCGCCCGTCGAACACCACCGCGACCGCGTCCGGGTTCGCCTCGACCCGGCGCGCGAACAGCTCCGGGATCGACACCGGCTCGACCCGGGTTTCGGCCGCCCGGTTGCCGACCACGTCCAACCACCGCTGTTCCCGTTCGTCCAGCAGCACGAGCGAGCCCACGGTGGCGTCCGGGTTCGCGACCGCCTGCGTCAGCACGGCGCGCAGCCGACCGGTGAGCGCCTCGACGGTGGCCCGGTCGAACAGGTCGACCGCGTACTCCACGTACCCCGCCCACGCGGTCCGGTCGGCGGTATCGGCGATGTTGAAGAACAGGTCGAACCGGGAGGTGCCGGTCCAGGCCTCCAGCGCGGTCATCCGCAACCCGCCGGACGCCAGGTCCGCGTTCGCGGTGTTCTGGAACGCCAGCGCCACCTGGAACAGCGGATGGTGCGTCGCCGAGCGCACCGGGTCGAGCTGCTCGACCAGCACCTCGAACGGGATGTCCTGGTGCGCGTACGCGCCGAGCGCCCGGGTGCGGACCTGGTCGAGCACCTGCGCGACGGTGGCCGAGCCGGACACGGAGGTGCGGAACACGAGCGTGTTGACGAAGAACCCGACCAGCTCGTCCAACGCCTCGTCGGCCCGGCCCGCGATCGGCGACCCGATCACCACGTCCTCGCCCGCGCCCGACCGGTGCAGCACGACCGCGAGCGCCGCGTGCAGCACCATGGACACCGTCGCGCCCGCGCTCCGGGCCAGCCGCTCGACCCCGCGGCGCAGCTCGGCGTCGAGGGTGAAACCACTGGTGTCACCGCGATTCGTGGCCGACGACGTGGGCGGCCGGTCGGTGGGCAGCGGCACGCGCTGGGGCAACCCCGCGAGCTCCGCGCGCCAGTAGTCGAGCTGGGCGGTGAGCGCGCTGGCCGGGTCGTCCGCCGAGCCGAGCCACTCCCGTTGCCACAGCGCGTAATCCGCGTACTGCACCGGCAGCGGCGCCCAGTCCGGGGCCCGGCCCGCCGACCGCGCCAGGTAGGCGGTGGTCAGGTCGTCGATCAACGGTGCCCACGACCAGCCGTCGCCCGCGATGTGGTGCACCAGCAGCACCAGCACGGGGTCGCCGGCGCCCCGGTCGAGCAGGCGGGCGCGCACCGGGATGTCCGCGCCCAGGTCGAACCGGTGGCGGACGGCCGCGGTCACCTCGGCGTCGAGCCGCTCGTCCGACCAGTCCGCCGCCGCGACCACACCCCACACCTCGGCGCACTCCGCCGGCGCCGCCACGCGCTGCCGCGGCACGCCGTCGACCTCCGGGTACACCGTGCGCAACGCCTCGTGCCGGGTCAGCAGGTCGGTGAAGGCCGCGCCGAGGGCGGCGTGGTCCACCGGGCCCTCGAGTCGCAGCACCAGCGGCATGTTGTAGGTCGCGGACGGCCCTTCCAGCCGGTGCAGGAACCACAACCTGTTCTGCGCGAACGACAACGGCAGCACGTCCGGTCGGGCGCGCGGGCGCAGCGGCGGTCGGGTCGTGCGGTCCGCCGACGCGATCACGGTCGCGAGCCGCGCCACCGTCGGCGCGCCGAACAGTTGGCGCACCGTGACGTCCACGCCGAACGCGCGGTGGATGCCCGCGATCACCCGCATCGCGAGCAGCGAGTGCCCGCCCAGGTCGAAGAAGTCGTCGTCGGCGCCGACCCGCTCGGCGCCCAGGGTGTGCGCGAAGATCCCGGCCAGGGTGTCCTCGGTCGGGGTCGACGGCGGTCGGTGGCCCGTCGACCGCGGCGACCTGGCTTCGACCTCGTGGCGCACGGGCGCGAACTCGTCGCCCAGGTCGAGCGCGCCGACCGGGACGTCCGGGTTGTCGATCACCTGCCGCAGCACGCGGAGCACGCACTCGCCCAGCCGGCGCGCCGTCGCGGCGTCGAACACGTCCGCGCGGTACTCGACGGTGCCCGCGACGCCGCCCTCGCCGGCCGTCTCGACCAGGTTGAACGTCAGGTCCACCCGCGCGGCGCCGGTGTCCACCGGCACGGTCCGCGCCTCGACTCCCGCCAGGTCGTAGTCGGTCGAGCCGGCCGTGGTCTGCCACGCCACCATCACCTGCACGAGCGGGTGGTGGGTCAGCGAGCGGGTGGTGGCGAGCCGGTCCACCAGCACCTCGAACGGCACGTCCTGGTGCGCGTACGCGCCGAGCGCCGCCTCCTTGACCCGGGCCACCACCCGGGCCGCGGTCTCGTCGGCGACCACCCTGGTCCGGATCACCAGGGTGTTGACGAACGACCCGACCAGGTCGTGCAGCGCGGTGTCGGGCCGGCCCGCGATCGGGGTGCCGATCGCCACGTCGTCCCGGCCGCCGACCTTGGCCAGCACGATCGCGACCGCCGCCTGCACCAGCATGAACACCGTGGCGTCGTGCGCGCGGGCGGCGTCCCGCACTCCGCGCGTCGCCTCCGGCGGCCAGGCCAGGTCGAGCAGCCCGCCACCGTGGTCGGCGACGATCGGGTACGGCCGGTCGACGGGCAGGTCGACCCGCGGCGGCACCCCGTCCAGCTCGACCCGCCAGTGCTCGAGCTGGCGCGCGATCTCGCTGTCCGGGTCGTCCGGCGAGCCGAGCCACTCCCGTTGCCACAGCGCGTAATCCGCGTACTGCACGGGCAGCGGCGCCCAGTCCGGCTCCCGGTCGCGGACACGGGCCGCGTAGGCGGTGGCGAGGTCGCGCAGCAGCGGTGCCCAGGACCAGCCGTCGCCCGCGATGTGGTGCACCAGCAGCACCAGAACCGAGTCACCCGGCCCGGCCCGGAACAGCCGGAACCGCGCCGGGATCTCGGCGGCGAGGTCGAACTCGTACCGGGCCGCGTCCTCGACGGCCGCGTCGAGCTCGGCCGCCGACCAGCCCGCCGCGTCGACCGCGGCCCAGGCCGCCCCGGTGGCCGGCACGACCTGTTGGAACGGCACGCCGTCCGCGTCCGGGAACACCGTGCGCAACGCCTCGTGCCGGGTCAGCAGGTCGGTCACGGCCGCACCGAGCGCCTCGGCGTCCACCTCACCGGTCAACCGCAGCACCAGCGGCATGTTGTAGGTCGCGGACAAGCCCTCCAGCCGGTGCAGGAACCACAACCTGTTCTGCGCGAACGACAACGGCACCACGTCCGGTCGCGGCGACGGTTCCAGCGGCGGTCGCCGACTCGCGCCCGCGCCGGCCGTCACGATCGCCGCCACGCCCGCCGCCGTCGGCGCGCCGAACAGCTCCCGCACGGACACGTCGACGCCGAACGCGCGGTGCACCCCGGCCAACACCCGCATCGCGACCAGCGAATGCCCGCCCAGGTCGAAGAAATCGTCGTCCATGCCCACCCGGTCGAGGCCGAGCACCCGGGCGAAGATGCCCGCCACGACCTCCTCGGCCGGTGACGACGGCGCGCGGTGGCCGCGGCCCGCGAGCAGGTCCGGCGCGGGCAGCGCCGCGCGGTCGAGCTTCCCGTTGGCCGTCACCGGGAAGCGGTCGAGCAGCACCACCGCGGCGGGCACCAGGTGCGCGGGCAGCCGCTCCCCGGCGTGCCGGCGCACCTCGGCGGCGTCCACCGGCCCGGCCGCGACCACGTACCCGACCAGGTGCCTGCCGCCGGCACCGTCCTCCCGCGCGACGACCGCCGCCCGGGCGACCGACGGGTGTGCGGTCAGCGCGGCCTCGACCTCGGCCGGTTCGACGCGGTGGCCGCGGATTTTGACCTGGTCGTCGGCGCGACCGACGTAGGTCAGCTCGCCGAAGCGGTTCCACCGCACCAGGTCGCCGGTCCGGTACACCCGACCACCGCCGAACGGCGAGGCCACGAACCGCGCCGCCGTCTCACCCGGCCGGCCGCGATAACCCCGCGCCACACCGTGACCACCGATGTACAGCTCGCCGACCACGCCGATCGGCACCCGGGCCAACTGCTCGTCCAGCACCAGCAGCACCGCGCCCGGCACCGGTGACCCGATCGACGGCGTGCCGGAGCCCGCGCGCAACGGCGCGCTGATCGTCGCGTCGACGGTGGCCTCCGTCGGCCCGTACACGTTCACCATGATCCGGTCCGGCGCCCAGCGGTCGACCAGGTCCGCCGGGCAGACCTCGCCGCCGACGATCACCGTGACGGGACCGACGTCCTCGGGAGCCAGTTCGGCCAGCGCGGACGGCGTGATCGGCAGGTGGGTGACGCGTTCGCGCCGGATCAACGCGGTCAGCTCCGCTCCCGGCAGGACCTGCTCCGGGGTGGGGATCACCGCGGCGGCGCCGGTCAGCAGCGCGGACCACAGGTTCTGCGCGGAGGCGTCGAACACCAGCGGGGCGAACTGGAGGATCCGGCTGTCCTCGGTGAGGTCCGCCCGGGTCGCCAGCCCGTGGACCAGGTCGGCGATGCCGGCGTGGGTCACCGCGACGCCCTTCGGCGTCCCGGTGGTGCCGGAGGTGTAGCTCACGTACGCGAGCAGGCGGGGGTCCGGGTGCGGCGGGACGGTCGGCGTCGCCGCGTCGGGCGCCGGGTCCGCGAGGTCCACCACGACCACGTCGGCCAGCGCGCGCGCCCGGTCCACGTCGGTGGTGAGCACGGCGGTCGCGCCCGAGTCGCGGAGCACGAACCCGACGCGGTGGTCGGGGTGGCCCGGGTCCAGCGGCACGTAGGCCGCGCCGACCTTGAGCACCGCCAGGATCGCGATCACCGCGTCCGCGCCGCGGGGCAGCAGCAGCGCCACCGCGTCACCGGTCCGCACCCCGCGGTCGAGCAGGACGCCGGCCAGGCGGTCCGAGGCGTCGCGCAGGTCGGCGTAGGTCCAGGACCGGTCGGCGAACACGACCGCGGTGCGGTCCGGGCCCTGGGCGACCCGGTCCGCGAACAGGTCCGGGATCGACCGCGCGCCCGCCGACTCCCGGCTGCCGAAGGCGTTGAGGCGCGACGACTCCAGCTCGTCGGGCCGGTCGAGCGCGCCGACCGGCCGACCCGGGTCGGCGAGCATCCGGGTGAGCACGTGCCGGACCCGGTCCACCACCAACCGGATCGTCGCCGCGTCGAACACGTCGGTGCGGTACTCCACGAAGCCGTCGATCCCGGCCGGGCGTCCGGCGTCGGTGAGCCGCTCCAGCAGGTTCACCGACAGGTCCATCCGCGCCGCGCCGGTGTCGACGGGGAGCGGGACGGCGGTCAGGCCCGGCAGGCCGTGGTCGACCTCGGCGTTGTTCTGCCAGGCCAGCATGACCTGCACGACGGGGTGGTGGGTCAGCGACCGGCGCACCGCGAGGTGTTCCACCAGCACCTCGAACGGCACGTCCTGGTGCGCGTACGCGGCCAGCGCGCGCGTCTTCACCTGGTCCAGCAACTCCGCCACCGTCTCGGCGCCCGACACGGTCGTCCGCAGCACCACGGTGTTGACGAAGAACCCGACCACGTCGTCGAGCGCGGCGTCGGTCCGGCCGGCCACCGGCACGCCCACGGCCACGTCGCGGGTGCCGGCGAACCGGGCCAGCACGACCGCGAGTGCCGCCTGCACCAGCATGAACACCGTCAGGCCGTGCGCGCGGGCGGCGTCGTGCAGGCGCTGCTGGAGGTCCGCGGGCCAGGAGACCGCGACCCGGTCGCCGCGGTGGTCCGCGACCGCCGGGTACGGCCGGTCGGTCGGCAGCTCCAGCCGCGGCGGCAACCCGGCCAGCTCCGCGCGCCAGAAAGCCAGCTGGGAGGCCAGTTCGCCGCCCGGCGCGTCGAGGTCGCCGAGCCAGGACCGTTGCCACAGCGCGTAGTCCGCGTACTGCACCGGCAGCGGGGCCTGGTCGGGTGCCGCGCCACGGCGACGCGCGGCGTAGGCGGTCGCCAGGTCCCTCAGCAGGGGCGCCCACGACCAGCCGTCGCCCGCGATGTGGTGCACCAGCACCACCAGCACCGACTCCGCCGGGCCGACCCGGAACAACCGCACCCGCACCGGCGCCTCGGACACCAGGTCGACCACGTGCCTGGCCGCGGCGGCGACCTCCGCGTCGAGCCGTTCCGGTGCCCACCGGGCCGCGTCGACCACCTCCCACACCGGTCCCCAGCCGCCCACCGGCAGCACCCGCTGCCGCGGCACGCCGTCGACCTCCGGGAACACCGTGCGCAACGCCTCGTGCCGGGTCAGCACGTCCGCGACGGCCGCGCCCAGCGCCGGTTCGTCGGGCACGCCGGTCAGCCGCAGCACGAGCGGCATGTTGTAGGTGGCCGTGCGGCCTTCCAACCGGTGCAGGAACCACAACCTGTTCTGCGCGAAGGAGAGCGGCACGACGTCCGGGCGCGGCACCGGCACGAGCTCCGGCCGGCTGCTCGGGGTCCGGGTGTCGACCGCGGCCGCCAACCCGGCGACCGTCGGCGTCTCGAACAGCCGGCGGACCGTGAGGTCGACGCCGAGGTCGCGGTGCACGGCCGCGATCACCCGCATCGCGAGCAGCGAGTGCCCGCCCAGGTCGAAGAAGTTGTCGTCCACGCCGACCCGGTCGACGCCCAGCACCCGGGCGAAGGTCGCGGCGACGGTCCGCTCGGCCGCCGTCGTGGGCGCGCGGTAGTCGTGCTCCGACACCGGTTCCGGCGCGGGCAGCGCGTCGCGGTCCAGCTTCCCGTTGGCGGTCAACGGGAAGCGGTCGACCACCACGACGCCGGGCACCATGAACCCGGGCAGCCGCTCGGCCGCGTGCCGGCGCACCGCCGCCGCCACCGTCGCGGCCTGCGGGAAGTTCGCGTACCGCGCCGCGGCCTCCAGCGGTCCGGCCGGCACGAACACCCCGGTCGGCACCGCGTCGGCCGCCTCGGGCGGGAGCAGCACCGCGTCCATCCGCCCGGGCCGGGCCGACCAGGTCACGACGGCGGTGCGCCCGGTTCGGGCGGCGAGCCGGTGGACGTCCTCGGGCAGCAGGCCGTCCTCGCCGGGCCGCAACCCGGCGTGCGGGACACCGGTGACCCGGAGCGCGCCGGGACGGGCGCGCACGGCCGCGTCGAGCTGGTCCGCGGTGTCGAACACGACGGTGTCGGCCTCGGCGGTCGACCAGGTGCGGGTCGGCGCCTTGTGCAGCACCACGTCGTACCGGTAGCGGGTCAGCTCGTTGACCGCCGTGCCGCGCTTGAGCCGGATGTCGACCGCGCCGATGCCCGGGATCTCCCGGCCCAGCGCCGCGAAGTACTCCGGCGCCAGCAGCAGCTCCTGTTCGGTGGCCACCGCGCGGCGCACCCGGTCGCGCAGGGTGGTGACGTCGGGGTCGCGGGCCAGCTGCACCGCGGTGGTGAACTCCTCCAGCAGCACGAGGTTCCGCACGTCGCCGACGAACACCGACCCGCCCGGCGCGAGCAACCGCACCACCTGGTCGAGCACCCGGCGCAGGTAGCCCTCACCCGGGAAGTACTGCACCACCGAGTTGAGGACGACGGTGTCGAAGTACCCCTCCGGCAGCACCCTCGCGTCGACGGCCTCGGCCACCCGCAACCGCACCCGGTCCGCCCACGGCGCGCCCGACCGCGCGAGCCGGTCGCGCAGGTTCGCCACCGTCACCGGGGAGAGGTCGGTGGCCCGGTACTCCTCGACCTCCGGGGCGATCCGCGCGAGCAGCAATCCGGACCCGACGCCGATCTCCAGCACCCGCCGGGGTTTGAGCGCCAGCACACGCGCCACCGTGGCCGCCTGCCACTCCCGCATCTCCCCGACCGGGATCGGCTCGCCGGTGTAGCTGCTGTCCCACCCGCCGAAGTCCTCGCCCAACCCGGAGCCGTCGGGGTCCTCGACGCCCGACTGGAGGTCGTCGTAGACCTGGCGCCACTGGTTCACCAGGTCGTCCGCCCCGCCCCGGACCTCGCCGCTCGAGTCGACCGGGATCACGTACCCGACGAGGCGCCGATCACCCGGTCGGTCCTCCCGGGCCACGACCGTCGCCCGCGCTACTCCCGGGTGCCCGGTCAGCACGGCCTCGATCTCGGCCGGCTCGACCCGGTAGCCGCGGATCTTGAGCTGGTCGTCGGCCCGACCGAGGAACTCCAGCTCGCCGGACCGGTTCCAGCGCACCAGGTCACCGGTCCGGTACAGCCGACCGCCGTCGAACGGCGACGCCACGAACCGGGTGGCCGTCAACCCGGCCCGGCCCCAATACCCTCGCGCCACACCACGTCCGCCGATGTACAGCTCGCCGGGAACCCCGATCGGCACCCGCGCCAACCGGTCGTCCAGGACGAACAGCGCCGCGCCCGCCACCGGCGACCCGATCGGCGCGATCCCGGTGCCCGCGCGCAGCGCCTCGCTCATCGCGGCGTCCACGGTGGCCTCGGTCGGGCCGTAGGCGTTGACCAGCACCCGGCCCGGCGCCCACCGGTCGACCAGCGCGGGCGGGCAGGTGTCGCCCGCGACGACCAGCGTGCCGACCGACTCCCAGCCGGCCGGGTCGAGCGCCTCCAGCACGGCCGGGGTCACGTCGGCGTACGACACCCGGTGGCGCGCGACGAGTTCGGTCAACGCGGGACCGGGCATGGCCTCCGCGTCGCTCGGCACGACGGCGGTCGCGCCGGCGGCCAGCGCGGTCCAGAGGTTCTTCACCGACGCGTCGAAGGTCGTCGGGGCGAACTGGAGGACCCGGCTGTCGTGGTCGACGGCCGACCGGCGTGCCGGGGTCGTGACGAGATCGGCGATCCCGGCGTGGGTGACCGCCACGCCCTTCGGCGTCCCGGTCGTGCCGGAGGTGTAGATCAGGTACGCCAGGTCGCGCGGGTCCGGGTAGGGCACCGACGCCGGCGGCAGAGCGTCGACGCGCGGGTCGTGGACGTCGAGCAACGCCACGTCACCCCGACGAACCCGGTCCAGGGTGGTCGCGGTGCCGAGGACCGCGACCGGGGTCGCGTCGCCCAGCACGAACGCCACCCGGTCGTCCGGGTAGGACGGATCGATCGGCACGTACGCGGCGCCTACCTTGAGCACCGCCAGGATCGCGACCACCGCGTCCACGCCGCGCGGCAGCAGCAGTGCCACCCGGTCGCCCCGCGCCACCCCGGCCTCGACCAGCGCGGTCGCGAGTCGGCCGGACGCCCCGTCCAGCCGGAGGTAGCTCCACACCTGCTCGCCGAACACCACGGCGGGCGCGTCGGGGCGGGCCGCGACCTGACGCGCGAACAACTCCGGCGCGGACGGGACCGGTGAGTCCTTTGTGGACAGCACGTCCCGGTGGCCGAAGCCGTCGAGCGCCCGGCTCTCGTCCGGGTCGAGCAGCGCCACCCCGCCGATCGGCGCGTCGGGCGCGGCCGTGACCCCGTGCAGCACGGCGACCAGGCGGGCCACCAGGGCCTCGACCGTGTCCCGGTCGTACAGGTCGGTGGCGTACTCCACGAACCCGTCCCAGCCGGTGCCGCCGGGTCCGTCGGCGATGGTGAAGAACAGGTCGAAGCGCGCGGTGGCCGTGTAGGTCGGCACCGAGGTCGCCGCGAGCGGGCCGAACCCGACGGTCGGACGGGTGTTGTTCTGGAACGCCAACGCCACCTGGAACAGCGGGTGCTGCCCGGCCGAGCGCTCCGGGGCGAGCTGCTCCACCAGCACCTCGAACGGCAGGTCCTGGTGCGCGTAGGCCTTCAACGCCTTCGCGGTGACCTGCGCCAGGACCTCGGTGAACGACGCGTCGGGGTCGACCGCGACGCGCAGCACCCAGGAGTTGACGAAGAACCCGACCAGGTCGTCCAGCGCCTCCTCGGACCGACCCGCGACCGGCGAGCCGATCGCGACGTCCCGGCCCGCGCCCATCCGGTGCAGCAGCACGACCAACGCCGCCTGGAGCACCATCGACGGCGTCGCGCCCGCCCGCCGGGCCAACGCCTCCACCGCGGATCGCAACGCGGCCGGGACGCGCAGCGGCGCGGTGTCGCCGACGTAGGCCGCCACGGCGGGTCGGGGTCGGTCGGTGGGCAGTGCGATCCGCTCGGGCACGCCGGCCAGCTCGGCGCGCCAGTACCCGAGTTGGCGCGCGATCTCGCTGTCCGGGTCGTCCCACGACCCGAGCCAGTCCCGTTGCCACAGCGTGTAGTCCACGTACTGCACCGGCAGCGGCGCCCAGTCGGGCCCGTGACCGGCGCGGCGCGCGGCGTAGGCCGTGGACAGGTCCGCCAGCAACGGGGCCCAGGACCAGCCGTCACCGGCGATGTGGTGCACCAGCAGGACCAGCACCGACTCCGCCGGGCCGACCCGGAACAGCCGTGCCCGCACCGGCACCTCGACGGCCAGGTCGAACCGGTGCCGCGCCGCCGCCGTGGTCCGCTCCTCCAGCTCCGCCGCCGACCAGCCGGCCGCGTCCAGCACCGCCCACGCGGCGCCGCACTCCCCCACCGGCACGATCCGCTGCCGCGGCACGCCCTCGACGTCCGGGAACACCGTGCGCAACGCCTCGTGCCGCGCCAGCACGTCGGCCACGGCGGCGCCGAGCGCCCCGGCGTCCACCTCACCGGCCAACCGCAGCACCAGCGGCATGTTGTAGGTCGCGGACAAGCCTTCCAACCGGTGCAGGAACCACAACCGCTGCTGCGCGAACGACAACGGCACCACGTCCGGTCGCGGCACGGGTGTCAGCGCGGGACGTCGACTCGCCACGCCCTCGGCCGCGAGCACACCCGCCGGCGTCGGCGCGCCGAACAGCGTGCGCACCGCGATCTCCACGCCGAGCACCCGGCGGATCCGGGCGACGAGCTTCATCGCGGACAGCGAGTTGCCGCCGAGGTCGAAGAAGTTGTCGTCCAACCCGACCTCGGGCACCCCGAGCACGTGCGCGAACGCACCCGCGAGGGCCTCCTCCTCCGGTGTCGCGGGCGCCCGGAACACGGTGGTGGACAAGAACTCCGGCGCGGGCAGGGCCGCGCGGTCCAGCTTGCCGTTCGGGGTCAGCGGTATCCGGTCGAGCACCACGACCGCGGCGGGCACCATGAACTCCGGCAGTCGGCCGGCCGCGAACCGGCGCGCCGCGGCGCCCAGCCCGGACACCGGTCGCGCGGCGACGACGTAGCCCACCAGCCGGGTGTCGCCGGGCCGGTCGGCGCGGGCGAGGACCACCGCGCGCTCGACGTCCGGGTGCGCGGCGAGCACCGCCTCGACCTCGGCCGGTTCGATCCGGTAGCCGCGCACCTTCACCTGGTCGTCGGCCCGACCGAGGAACTCCAGCTCGCCGGAGCGGTTCCAGCGCACCAGGTCGCCGGTCCGGTACAGCCGACCGCCGCCGAACGGGTTCGCCACGAACCTCGTCGCGGTCAACCCGGCGCGGCCCGAATAGCCCTGCGCGACACCCGGTCCGCCCACGTACAGCTCGCCCGCGACACCGACCGGCACCCGCGCCAACCGCCGGTCCAGCACCGCGAACGACAGCGTCGGCAGCGGCGTGCCGATCGGGCTGACGCCACCGTCCACATCGGACTCGGCCAGCTCGCGGAAGGAGGCGTGCACGGTCGTCTCGGTGATCCCGTACATGTTGATCAAGCGCGGTCCGCCGAGCCACGACCGCACCCGGCGCGGGTCCAGCGCCTCGCCGCCGAACACCACGACCTCCACGCACAAGCCCGGGTGGTCGGGTCCGGCCACCGCGGTCAGCGCCTCGAACGCGGACGGCGTCTGGCTCAGCACCGTGACCCGTTCCGCGACCAGCAGGGCGAGGAAGTCCCGGGGCGACCGCACGACGTCGGCCGGCACCACCACGAGCCGACCACCGTGCAGCAGCGCGCCCCACAGCTCCCACACCGAGAAGTCGAAGGCGTACGAATGGAACAGCGACCACACGTGCCGCGCGCCGTCCACCGCCGACCCGATCCGGTCCCGCAGCCCGGCGAACAACGCGACCACGTTGGCGTGCGTGACCTCGACGCCCTTCGGCACGCCGGTCGTGCCCGAGGTGTAGATCAGGTACGCCGCGGACCGCGCGTCGGGACGCGGCAGCTCCACCGGCGGCACGGCGTCGACCAGCGGATCGGCCACGTCGACCACGACGGCGTCCAGGTCGAGCGCCGCCACCAGCGCGCGAGCCGCGCCCGGGTCGGCCGCGACCACCGCCGAGGGCCGGGAATCGCCCAGCAGGAAGCCGATCCGGTCGTCGGGGTGGCTCGGGTCGACCGGCACGTAGGCCGCGCCGACCTTCACCGCGGCCAGGATCGCCACGACGGCCTCCGCGTCGCGCGGCAACAGCAACGCCACCCGCGACCCGGCCGACACCCCGCGCTCCACCAGCACCGCGGCGAGCCGACCCGACGCCTCGTCCAGCTCGCGGTAGGTCCACGAGCGCGCACCCGACACCAGCGCGACCGCGTCCGGTCCCGAGGCGACGCTGCGCGCGAAGAGTTCGCCGATCGACGTCGCGCTCGCCTCCGCCGACAGGCCCACGTTGCCGACCGCGTCCAGCAGGCGCCGATCGGCCTCGGTCACCAGGTCGACCGATCCCACCGCGGCGTCCGGGTCGACGGCCAGTCGGCGCAGCGCGGTTTTCAGCCGCGCCACCACGTCCTCGACCGTGTCGCGGTCGAACAGGTCGGTCGCGTACTCGACGGTGCCCCGCCACGCCGCCCCGGCCGGGGCGTCCGCGACGGTGAGGAACAGGTCGAACCGCGCCGTGCCGGTCCACACCTCCCACTGCTCGGCCCGCAGTCCGCCGAGGTCGACCTCGGGCGCGGCGGTGTTCTGGAACGCCAGCGCCACCTGGAACAGCGGGTGGTGCGCCGCCGACCGCTCCGGGGCGAGCTGCTCCACCACCACCTCGAACGGCACGTCCTGGTGCGCGTAGGCGGCGAGCGAGCGGTCCTTCACCCGCGCGAGCAGCGCGGACACCGGCTCGTCGGCGGACACCCTGGTCCGCAGCACCACGGTGTTGACGAAGTACCCGACCAGGTCGTCCAGCTCCGCATCCGCCCGACCGGCGACCGGCACCCCGACCGCCACGTCCTCGGTGCCGCCCAGCCTCGCCAGCACCAGCGCGAGGGCGGCGTGCAGCACCATCGAGGACGTCAGGTCCGCGTCCCGCGCCAGCCGTTCGACCAGCCGGCGCAGATCGGGCTCGACCACGAAACCGAGCGTCGCGCCCCGGTGGCTCGCGACCGCCGGGTGCGGCCGGTCGGTCGGCAACGCGATCCGCCCGGGCAGCCCGGCGAGCTCCTCGCGCCAGTAGTCCAGTTGGCCCGCGACCGCGCTGCCGGGATCGGTGACCTCACCGAGCCACTCCCGTTGCCACAGCGCGTAATCCGCGTACTGCACCGGCAACGGCGCCCAGCCCGGCTCGGCGCCGACCGACCGCGTCGCGTACGCCGTCGACAGGTCGCGCAACAGCGGAGCCCACGACCAGCCGTCGCCCGCGATGTGGTGCACCAGCACCACCAGCACCGACTCCGCCGGGTCGACCCGGAACAGCCGCACCCGCACCGGGACCTCGGCCGCCAGGTCGAACGCGTGCCGGGCCGCGGCCGACACCTCGGCCTCCAGCCGGGCCGCCGACCAGCCGGCCGCGTCCACCACGTCCCACTCGCCCCCGGTGTCGCCCACCGGCAGGACGTGCTGGCGCGGATCCCCCTCGACGTCGGGGAAGGTCGTCCGCAGCGACTCGTGCCTGGCCAGCACGTCCCGGACCGCCGCGCCCAGGGCCGCCTCGTCCACGGCGCCGGACAACCGCAGCACGAGTGGCATGTTGTAGGTCGCCGACGGACCTTCCAGCCGGTGCAGGAACCACAGTCCCCGCTGGGCGAACGACAGCGGCACCACGTCCGGCCGCGCCCGCGCCCGCGGTCGGGGACGACGAGGCCCGGTGGCACCGGCCGCGATCACCTCGGCCAGTCCCTCGACCGTCGGCGCCTCGAAGATCGTCCGCACCGTGACGTCGACGTCGAGCGCGCGCCCGATCCCCGCCACGGCCTGCATCGCCAGCAGCGAGTGCCCGCCGAGGTGGAAGAAGTTGTCCGCGACCCCGACCCGCTCCACACCCAGCACCCGGGCGAACACCCCGGCCACCGCTTCCTCCAGCGGCGTGGAGGGCGCGCGGTACCCGGTGTCGGACAGGTACTCCGGCAGCGGCAGGGCGGCGCGGTCGAGCTTGCCGTTGACCGTCCGGGGGAAGTGGCCGACCACGACGACCGCGCCGGGCACCATGAACGCGGGCAGCCGCTCGCCGGCGAACCGCCGCACGTCCGCCGAGAGCGCCGCGGCCTGCGGGTGGTTCGCGTACCGCCGCGCGGGTTCGAGCGGACCGGGCCGGAACACGTCGGTGACCACGCGGGTGTCCGGGTCGAAGAACACCGCGTCCTGGTGGCCCGGCCGAGCCGACCACGTGACGGCCACGCCGTAGCCCAGCCGTTCGGCCAGCACGTGGACGTCCTCGGGCACCAGGCCTTCCCCGATCAGGCCCCGGTGCGGGATGCCCGTCACCCGGAGCGCGGCCGGTCGCCCGACCAGCACGGCCTCGAGGTCGCCCGCGAACCCGACCTCCGGCACGTCGGCCACCGAACGCGCGGAAGCCTTGTGCAGCACCACGTCGTACCGGTACCGGGTCAGCTCGTTGACCGCGTACCCGCGTTTGAGCCGCACGTCCACCCCGGCGATCCCGGGCAGTTCCCGGGCCAGCGCCGGGAAGTACTCCGGCGCCAGCACCAACTCCCGCTCGGTCGCCACGGTCCGCCGCACCCGGTCGCGGATCACCTCCGGCTCCGCGTCGGGGTCGGCGGCGAGCTGCACCGCCGTGGTGAACTCCTCCAGCAGCGCGAGGTTGCGCACGTCGCCGACGAACACCGCGCCACCGGGTGCGAGCAGCCGCAGCGCCTCCTCCACCACCCGGCGCAGGTAGCCGTGCGAGGGGAAGTACTGCGCCACCGAGTTCACCACCACGACGTCGAAGTGGCCCTCCGGCAACCCGGACACGTCGACCGCCTCGGCCACCCGCAGCCGCACCCGATCCGCCCACGGCACACCGGCGTCCGCCAACCGGCTCCGCAGCGTCGAAATGGTCACCGGCGACAGGTCCGTGCCCCAGTACTCCGCGCACCCCGGAGCCAACTCCGAGAGCAGCAACCCGGACCCGACACCGATCTCCAACACCCGCCGCGGCCCCAGCTCCGCGATCCGCTCCACGGTCGCCCGCCGCCACTCCCGCATCTCCTCCACCGGGATCGCCGCACCGGTGTAGCTGCTGTTCCAGCCGCTGAAGTCGGCGCCGAGCCCACCCCGCTGCGCCGCCTCCGCGTACTGCGCGCCCGAGTACAGGTCGTCGTACACCTCGCGCCACTGCTCGACCAGGCCGGAACCCGGGTCGGACGCACGGGGCACCTCGTCGGCCGGGATCACGTAGCCGACCAGCCGCCGGTCGCCCCGCCGGTCCGCGCGCGCGACCACCACCGCCCGGTCCACCCCCGGGTGCCCGGCCAGCACGGCCTCGATCTCGCCGGGTTCGATCCGGTAGCCGCGGATCTTCACCTGCTCGTCGGCCCGACCCACGAACTCGAGCTCACCGGACCGCGTCCACCGCACCACGTCGCCGGTCCGGTACAGCCGACCGGCGCCGAACGGGTTCGCCACGAACCGCGCCGCGGTCAACCCCGGCCGACCCCAGTACCCCTGTGCCACACCGAGTCCACCGAGGTACAGCTCGCCCGCGACACCCACCGGCACCCGACCCAACCGCGCGTCGAGCACGAACAGCGCCGTCGACGCCAACGGCACACCCACCGGGCTCGCGGCGCTCTCCGCGTCGGCGGCGGTCAACTCCCGGAACGACGCGTGCACCGTCCCCTCGGTGATCCCGTACATGTTGATCAACCGCGGCCCGCCGAGCCACGACCGCACCCGACGCGGGTCCAGTGCCTCGCCGCCGAACACCACGTGCCGCAGACTCGACCCCACGAGGGTCGGCAACGCCTCGAACGCCGACGGGGTTTGGCTCAGCACCGTGACCCGTTCCGCCACCAGCAGGTCCGCGAACTCCCGGGGCGAGCGCACCACGTCCTCGGGCACCACCACGAGCCGGCCGCCGTGCAGCAGCGCGCCCCACATCTCCCACACCGAGAAGTCGAACGCGAAGGAGTGGAACAGCGACCACACCTGGTCCTCGAACGGGAACCGCTCACGCAACCCGGCGAACAACCCCACCACGTTCGCGTGCGTCACGGCGACACCCTTGGGCGTCCCGGTGGTCCCCGAGGTGTAGATCAGGTACGCGGCGGTCCGCGCGTCCGGGTACGGCAACTCCACCGGTTCCGCGCCACCGTCCGCGACGTCCACGACCACCGAGCCCCACGCCCGTGCCGACGGCACACCGACGACCGCCGACACGCCCGCGTCGGCCAGGACGAACGCGACCCGTTCGTCCGGGTACCCCGGGTCCACCGGCACGTACGCCGCGCCGACCTTCACCACCGCCAGGATCGCGACCACCGCGTCCGCACCGCGGGGCAACACCACCGCGACCCGGTCACCCGACGACACCCCCGCCGCCACCAGCGATCCGGCCACCCGAGCCGACACCGCGTCCAGTTCCGCGTACGTCCAGGACCGGTCGCCGAAGCGCAGCGCGACCGCGTCCGGCGTCGCGGCGACCTGGCGGGCGAACAACTCGGGCAGCGAGGCGGTCGGCGCGGGCAGGGCGAGCGCGGCGCGGTTGGCGCTCGCGTCCAGCACCCGGCGTTCGTCCGCGTCCACCAGGTCGAGCGCGCCGACCGGTGCGTCCGGCTCGGCGACCGACCGGGCCAGCACGCGCAGGAACCGCGCCGCGACCAGCTCGACCGTGGCGGCGTCGTAGAGGTCGGTGGCGTACTCGACGGAACCGACCCACCCCGTGCGGTCGGCGGTGTCGGCGATCGCGAAGAACAGGTCGAACCGCGCGGTGGGCGTCCAGGTCTGCACCGGCGTCACGTCGAGCGACCCGAGCGCGAACTCGGCGCGCGTGGTGTTCTGGAAGGCCAGCGCCACCTGGAACAACGGGTGGTGCCCGGCCGAGCGCTCCGGCGCGAGCTGCTCCACCAGCACCTCGAACGGCACGTCCTGGTGCGCGTACGCGCCCAACGCCTTGGCCTTGACCCGGGCCAGCACGTCGTCGAACCCGGCGCCCGACTCGACCGGCACCCGCAGCACCCACGAGTTCACGAAGAACCCGACCAGGTCGTCCAACGCGGCGTCCGACCGTCCCGCGATCGGCGAGCCGATCACCACGTCGTCGCCCGCGCCCAACCGGTGCAGCAGCACCGCCAGGCCGGCCTGGAGCACCATCGACACCGTCACGCCCGCCCGCCGCGCCAACGCCTCGACCTCGGCCCGCACCCCGGGCTCGATCGTGAAGGTGAGCGTGTCGCCGCCGTACCCCGCGACCGCCGGTCGTGGCCGGTCGGTCGGCAGCGTGATCAGCTCGGGCGCCTCCGCGAGTTCCGCCCGCCAGTACGCCGACTGCCGGGAGAGCTCGCTGTCCGGGTCGTCCCACGACCCGAGCCAGTCGCGTTGCCACAGCGTGTAGTCCACGTACTGCACCGGCAACGGCCGCCACCCGGGAGCCGCGCCGGCACCACGCGCGGTGTAGGCGGTCGACAGGTCCCGCAGCAGCGGTGCCCACGACCAGCCGTCACCGGCGACGTGGTGCACCAGCAGGACCAGCACCGCGTGGTCCTCGGCGGTGTCGCGCAGCAACCGGACCCGCACCGGGACCTCGTCGGCCAGGTCGAAGGCGTACCGGGTCGCCGCGGTGATCTCCGCGTCCCACCGCTCCGGGTCCCACCCCGCCGCGTCGACCACCGCCCACACCGGCCCGCAGTCCTCGACCGGGACGACCCGCTGCCGCGCGACCCCGTCGGCGTCCGGGAACACCGTCCGCAGGGCCTCGTGTCGCGCCAGCACGTCGCCGACCGCGCGTTCCAGCGCCCGCTCGTCCACCCCGCCGGACAACCGCAGCACCAGCGGCATGTTGTAGGTCGCCGAAGGACCCTCCAGCCGGTGGATGAACCACAACCTGGTTTGCGCGAACGACAACGGCACCACGTCGGGCCGCTCGACGGGCCGCAGCGCGGGCCTCCCGGTACCGCCCACCGCGACGGCCGCGGCGACCCCGGCCGCGGTGGGCGCGTCGAAGAACCGCCGCACCGGCACGTCCACCCCGACCGCGCCGCGCAGTCCCGCGATCACCCGCATCGCGGACAGCGAATGCCCGCCCAGCGCGAAGAAGTCGTCGTCCACGCCCACCCGGTCGACACCCAGCACGCTCGCGAAGACGCCCGCCACCAGCTCCTCGACCGGCGAGGACGGCGCCCGGAACCCGGTGTCGGAGCCGAACTCGGGCGCGGGCAGCGCCGCGCGGTCCAGCTTCCCGTTGGGGGTGGCCGGGAACCGCTCGACCAGCACCACCGCCGCCGGCACCAGGTGCGCGGGCAACCGCTCGCCCGCGAACCGGCGCACGTCCTCGGCCCGGACCGTCCCATCACCGATGACGTACCCGACCAACCGCTTGTCGCCCGGCCGGTCCTCGCGCGCGACCACCACCGCGCGGTCCACCCCGGGACACCCGACCAGCACGGCCTCGACCTCGCCGGGTTCGATCCGGAACCCGCGGATCTTCACCTGGTCGTCGGACCGGCCCACGTACTCCAGCCCACCGGACCGGTTCCACCGCACCAGATCGCCGGTCCGGTACAGCCGGCCGGCGCCGAACGGGTTCGCCACGAACCGCGATGCGGTCAACCCCGGCCGACCCCAATACCCCTGTGCCACACCGGCGCCGGCGATGTACAACTCGCCCACCACGCCGACCGGCACCCGCGCCAACCGGTTGTCCAGCACGAAGAACGCCGCCGACGGCAGCGGCCCGCCGACCGGGCTCACCCCACCGTCCACATCGGACTCGGTCAGCTCGTGGAACGACGCGTGCACGGTCGTCTCGGTGATCCCGTACATGTTGATCAACCGCGGCCCACCGAGCCACGACCGCACCCGACGCGGATCGAGCGCCTCGCCGCCGAACACCACGTGCCGCAGACTCGACCCCACGAGGGTCGGCAACGCCTCGAACGCCGACGGCGTTTGGCTCAGCACCGTCACCTGTTCCGCCACCAGCAGGTCGGCGAACTCCCGAGGCGACCGCACGACCTCCTCCGGCACCACGACCACCCGACCGCCGTGCAGCAGCGCGCCCCACAACTCCCACACCGAGAAGTCGAACGCGAAGGAGTGGAACAGCGACCACACCTGCTCCTCGAACGGGAACCGATCACGCAACCCGGCGAACAGGCCCACCACGTTCGCGTGCGTCACCGCCACACCCTTGGGCGTGCCCGTCGTCCCCGAGGTGTAGATCAGGTACGCGGCGGTCCGCGCGTCCGGGTACGGCAGCGGAAGTGCCGCCACCACGCGGGAATCGGCGACGTCGACCACCGGGACCACACCGGCGAGACCCCGCACCCGGTCCAGCCGCCCGCGATCGGTGACCACCGCCGACGGATGCGCGTCACCCACCACGAACGCGATCCGCTCGTCCGGGTATCCCGGATCCACCGGCACGTACGCCGCGCCGACCTTGAGCACCGCCAGGATCGCGACCACCGCGTCCACGCCGCGCGGCAACACCAGCGCCACCCGGTCGCCCGCCGTCACGCCGGAGTCCACCAGCACGCGCGCCACGCGAGTCGACGCCGCGTCGAGTTCCGCGTAGGTCCACGACCGGCCACCGAAGCGCACCGCCGTCCGGTCCGGCGCCGCGGCCACCCGACCGGCGAACACCTCGGGGATCGACGTCGTGCCCGGAACGAGGACCGGCGAGCGGTTCCCGAGCACGTCGAGTTCCGCGTGCTCCCGCTCGTCCACCAGGTCGATCGCCCCGACCAGGGCGCCGGGCTCGGCGACGAAACGCCGCAGCACGTGGCGCACCCGCCCGATCAGCGCCTCGACGGTGGCCGGGTCGAACAGGTCGGTGCGGTACTCGGCGACACCCTCGAAGCCCGCGAACGGCACCGCGCCCGACGACCGCTCGGCCAGCGTGATCGTCAGGTCCACCCGCGCGACACCGGTGTCGATCGGCACCGGTGCGGCGTCCACGCCGAGCAGCGGCCGGTCGGGCACCGAGACGTTGTTCTGCCACGCGAACATCACCTGCACCAGCGGGTGGTGGGCGGCCGACCGGGCCACACCCAGCCGTTCCACCAGCACCTCGAACGGCAGGTCCTGGTGCGCGTACGCCTCGGTCGCGGCGGTTCGCACCCGGTCCAGCAGCCCGGACACCGGGTCGGTGTCGAGCACGGGCGTCCGCAGCACCACCGTGTTGGCGAACGACCCGACCAGCTCGTCCAGCTCCGCCTCCGGCCGACCGGCCACCGGAACGCCGACCGCCACGTCGGCGCTGCCCGCCAACCGGGCCAGCACCACGGCGAGCGCGGCGTGCACCACCATGAAGACGGACGCGCCGTGCGCCCGGGCCAGGTCGTGCACACCCCGGTGCAGCTCCGGCTCCCAGGAGATCGGCACCCGGGCACCGGCGTGCGTGGCCGCCGGCGGGCGCGGTCGGTCCGCGGGCAGCTCCAGGCGCGGCGGCAACCCCTCCACCGCCGTGCGCCAGTACTCGAGCTGGGCGCTGAGTTCGCTCTCCGGGTCGTCGGCCGAGCCGAGCCACTCCCGTTGCCACAGCGTGAAATCCGCGTACTGCACCGGCAGGGGTTCCCAGTCCGGCGCCACGCCGCGCAGTCGGGCCGCGTAGGCGGTGGAGAGGTCCGCCAGCAGCGGTGCCCACGACCCGCCGTCGCCGGCGATGTGGTGCACCAGCACGACCAGCACCGCGTCGGCCGGACCGCGGACGAAGAGCCGCACCCGCACCGGGACCTCGGTGGCCAGGTCGAACCCGTGGCGCACCGCGTCGAGCAGCCGCGCGTCGAGCAGCTCCGCCGACCAGTCGACGGCGTCGACCACGTCCCACACCGACGGGCACTCGGCGACGGGCAGGATCCGTTGCCGCGCGACGCCGTCGACGTCCGGGAACACGGTCCGGAGCGCCTCGTGCCGGTCCACCACGTCGGCCACCGCCGCGCCCAACGCGTCCGCGTCCACCGCGCCGGACAGGCGCAGCGCCAACGGCAGGTTGTACGTCGCCGACGCGCCCTCCAGCCGGTGCAGGAACCACAACCGGCTCTGTGCGAACGACAGCGGGATCATTCGAGGCCCTCTCGTGAGTACCTGCCGAGCGCAGGTCGTGCTGTCCGCTTGCCCTCGCCGACCCGGGCCCGACGCGCGAGCGCGCCGACCGTCGGCGTCTCGAAGACGGCCCGGACCGAGATCTCCGCGCCCAGCTCGACGCGCACCCGGCTGACCAGTCTCGTCACGAGCATCGAATGCCCGCCCAACTCGAAGAAGTCGTCGTCCACCCCGACCCGCGCGACCCCGAGCACCCGCGCGAACACGGCCGCCATCGCCTTCTCCGGCCCGGTTTCCGGCTCGCGGTGCCCGGTGCCCGGCGGCACCGCCGGCGCGGGCAGCGCGGCCCGGTCGAGCTTCCCGTTCACCGTCAACGGAATCCGCTCGACCACCACCACGGCCGACGGCACCAGGAACCTCGGCAGCCGGTCCGCGGCGAACCGCCGCACCTCGTGCGCGAGCGCCGCGGACTCCGCGCCGGCGGCCGTGACGTACCCGACGAGCCGCCGATCACCCGGCCGGTCCTCGCGCACCACAACCGCCGCGCGCGCCACGCCGGGGTGCGCGACCAACGTCGCCTCGACCTCGCCCGGTTCGATCCGGAACCCGCGCAGCTTCACCTGGTCGTCGGACCGGCCGAGGTACTCCAGCTCGCCGGAACCGTTCCACCGCACCAGATCCCCGGTCCGGTACAGCCGACCCGCGCCGAACGGGTTTGCCACGAAGCGGGCCGCGGTCAACCCCGGTCGATCCCAGTACCCCTGGGACACCGCGAGACCGCCCACGTACAACTCGCCGACCACCCCGACCGGCACCCGACCCAACCTCCGGTCCAGCACGAAGAACGCCGAGGTCGACAACGGGACGCCCACCGGGCTGACACCCGCGGTGGTGTCCGCGAGGGTCAGCTCCCGGTACGAGGCGTGCACCGTCGTCTCGGTCGTCCCGTACAGGTTCACCAGCCGCAGCGCGTCCGGGCGGGTCAGCCAGGAGGTCAACCGGCGTGGTTCCAGCGCCTCGCCCGCGAACAGCACGGTCCGGACGGCCAACCCCGCGCCGTCGGTGACCGTCGACAGCGCGTCGAAGGCGGACGGCGTCTGGCTCAGCACCGTGACCCGCTCGGCCGCCAGCAGTGCGCGGAAGTCCTCGGGCGAGCGCGCCACGTCCTCCGGCACGACCACCACCCGGCCGCCGTGCAGCAGCGCGCCCCAGAGCTCGCACACCGACACGTCGAACGCGTACGAGTGGAACAGCGACCACACCTGGTCCGCGCCGAGGTCGAGAGCGTCCAGGCCGGCGAACAGCTCGAGCACGGCCGCGTGCGTGACGGCCACGCCCTTGGGCGTTCCGGTGGTGCCGGAGGTGTAGATCAGGTAGGCCACGTCCCGCGGCCGCGCGAGCGGTCGTGCCACGGGCTCGGCCCGCCGCACGCGCGGGTCGGCCACGTCGAGCACGACGTCCGCCCAGGCCCGGACCCGGTCGACACCGGCACCGGTGGTGAGCACGGCCGACGGTCGCGCGTCGGCCAGCACGAACGCGACCCGTCCGTCCGGGTAGGACGGATCGACGGGCACGTACGCGGCGCCGGCCTTGAGCACCGCCAGGATCGCGACCACCGCGTCCGCGCCCCGAGGCAGGAGCAGCGCGACCCGGTCACCGCGCCCGACGCCGACGTCCAGCAGCACCGCGGCCAACCGACCCGACTCCTCGTCCAGCGCGCGGTAGGTCCACGACCGGTCGCCGAAGCGCAGCGCGACCGCGTCCGGCGTCCCCGCCGCGCGCCGGCCGAACAACTCCACCAACGACGCGTCCGGCGCCGTGCCACCGCCGCGAACACCCCGGTTGCCGAGCACGTCGAGCCGGTGCCGCTCGGGCTCGTCCAGCAGGTCGATCGAGCCGACCACGACGGCGGGATCGGCGGTGATCCGCTCCAGCACGAGCACCAGCCGCCGGCACAGCGCGTCGACGGTGGACCGGTCGTACAGGTCGGTCGCGTACTCGACGAAACCTTCCCAGGCCGTGCCGCGCGGACCGTCGGTCAGGTTGACGAACAGGTCGAACCGGGCGGTCGCGGTGAACGTCGGCACCGGCGTCACGCCGAGCCCGCCGAGGTCGATCTCGGGCCGGGCGGTGTTCTGGAACGCCAGCGACACCTGGAACAGCGGGTGGTGCGCGGCCGAGCGTTCCGGGGCCAGGTGCTCCACCAGCACCTCGAACGGCACGTCCTGGTGCTCGTACGCGGCCAGCGCGGTGCCCTTCACCCGGGCGAGCAGGTCCTCACCGGTGTCCGCGCCGGACACCGGGGTGCGCAGCACGAGCGTGTTGACGAAGAAGCCGACCAGGTCGTCCAGCACGGCCTCGGGACGCCCGGCGACCGGCACGCCCACGGCGATGTCACCGCTGCCGCTCCACCGCGCCAGCACCACGGCCAACGCCGCGTGCAGCACCATCGACACCGTCGCGCCGGCTCGCGAGGCCAGTCGTTCCACCGCGTCCCGCAGATCGGGTTCGACCCGGAACCCGGTGACCGCGCCACGATGGCTCGCCACCGCCGGTCGCGGCCGGTCGGTGGGCAGGTCGAGCCGCCGCGGCAACCCCGCCAACGCCGAACGCCAGTGGTCCAGCTGGGCGTTCACCTCGCTGTCCGCGTCACCCCGGTCGCCGAGCCACCGCCGTTGCCACAGGCCGAAGTCCGCGTACTGCACCGGGAGCGGCGACCAGCCGGGCGCGTGGCCCGCCGCACGGGCCCGGTACGCGGTGGACACGTCGCGCAACAACGGCACCCACGACCAGCCGTCGGCGCAGATGTGGTGCACCAACAACACCAACACCGCGTCGAACCCGAGCCCGCCACCGCACCGGAACAACCGCGCCCGCACCGGGACGTCCACCGCGAGGTCGAACTCGTGCGCGGCCTCGGCGGCGACGGCGGCGTCGACCCGCTCGCGGGTCCAGCCCGCCGCGTCGACCACGGCCCAGGCCGCGCAGTCCGCGGTCGGCACGATCCGCTGCCGCGGCGCGCCGTCGACCTCCGGGAACACCGTCCGCAAGGCCTCGTGGCGGTCCAGCACGTCGGCCACCGCGTGCCCGAACGCGACCTCGTCCACGGCGCCGGACAGGTGCAGCACCAACGGCATGTTGTAGGTGGCCGACGCGCCTTCGAGCCGGTGCAGGAACCACAGCCGGGACTGCGCGAACGACAGCGGCACGACCTCCGGCCTGGCCACCGCCGCCAACCTCGGCCGCCGACTCGCCACACCCCGGGCCGCGATCGCGGCCGCCAACCCGGCGACGGTCGGCGCCTCGAACACCAGCGCGACCGTCACGTCCACGTCGCAGGCCCGCCGCACGGCCGCGATCAGCCGCATCACCAGCAGCGAGTGCCCGCCCAGGTCGAAGAAGTCGTCGTCCACCCCGACCCGCTCGACCCCGAGCACCTCGGCGAACAACCCGGCCAGCGTGTCCTCCTCGGGCGACGAGGGCGCCCGATAACCCTGCTCCACCAACGCTTCCGGCGCGGGCAGCGCCGCCCGGTCCAGCTTCCCGTTCACCGTCAGGGGGAACTGGTCCACGACCACGACGGCGGCGGGCACCAGCGACCTCGGCACCCGGTCGGCCACGAACCGGCGCACGTCCGCCGCCAGCGCCGAGGCCTGCGGGTAGTTCGCGTACCGGGACGCCCGTTCCAGCGGTTCCGACGCCTCGAACACGTCCGTCAGCCGGTCGGTCGCCCCCGGTTCGAGGAACACCGCGTCCATCCGGTCCGGCCGGGCCGACCACGTCACGACCGCCGTGCCACCGCGGCGTTCGGCGAGCCGGTGCAGCTCCTCCGCCGACCACCCGGTGCCCGCGAGCGGTCCGCGCCGCGGAATGCCGGTCACCCGAACGCTTCCGGCCCGTTCGTCCAGAACGCGGGCGAGGTCGAGGTCCTCGAACGCGAGCCGCGGCACGTCGGCCAGCGACCGCGGCCGAGCCGGCGCCTTGTGCAGCACCACGTCGTAGCGGTACCGGGTCAGCTCGTTGTCCGCCGCGCCGCGCTTGAGCCGGACGTCGACCCCGGTGACGCCCGGCAGTTCCCGGGCCGCCGCCACGAAGTACTCCGGCGCCAGCAACAACTCCTGCTCGGTCGCGACCGCCCGGCGCACCCGTTCCCCGATCACCTCCGCTGACGCGGTCGGGTCCTTCGCGCGGTGCACCGTGGTCGCGAACCCGGTGAGCAGGGCCAGGTTCCGCACGTCGCCGACGAACACCGCGCCACCCGGCGCCAGCACCGTCAGCGCCTGCTCCAGCACCCGGCGCAGGTAGCCGGCGCCGGGGAAGTACTGCACCACCGAGTTGACGACCACCACGTCGAAGTGGCCCGCCGGCAACCCGACCCCGTCGACCGCCTCGGCCACCCGCAGCCGCACCCGGTCGAGCCACGGCACACCCGCGTGCTCCAGCCGGGACCGCAGCGTCGCGATGGTCACCGGGGAGAAGTCCGTCGCCCAGTACTCGTCGCACCCCGGCGCCAGTTCCGACAGCAACAACCCCGAGCCGACACCGATCTCCAGCACCCGCTCCGGCCGCAACCCCCGAATCCGCGCGACCGTCGCCGCCCGCCACTCCCGCATGTCCGCCACCGGGATCGCCGCGCCGGTGACGCTGCTGTTCCACCCGCTGAAGTCCGCGCCGAGACCACCCCGCTGGGAGTCGTCCGCGAACTCCGCGCCGGAGTACAGGTCGTCGTACACCCGGCGCCACTGCTCGACCAGCTCGCCGGACCCGCCGGGCGACGCGGTGTCGGCCGGGATCACGTACCCCACCAGCCGGCGGTCGCCGGGCCGGTCCTCGCGCGCGATCACCACCGCGCTGCGCACCCGCGGGTGCGCGGCGACGACGACCTCGACCTCGGCGGGCTCGATCCGGTAGCCGCGCACCTTCACCTGGTCGTCGGACCGGCCGAGGTACTCCAGTTCGCCGGAACCGTTCCACCGCACCAGATCGCCGGTCCGGTACAGCCGACCCGCGCCGAACGGGTCGGCCACGAACCGCGACGCGGTCAACCCCGGGCGGTCCCGGTAGCCCAGCGCCACCCCGCGACCGCCCACGTACAGCTCACCGGTGACCCCGACCGGCACCCGCGCCAACCGCTCGTCCAGCACGAGCAGCGCGGCGCTGGGCACCGGCGGCCCGATCGGCGGCACGCCACCGGCGCCCAACGGCCTCGAGACGGTGGCGTAGACCGTCGTCTCGGTCGGGCCGTAGGCGTTGACCACGGTCCGCCCGGTCGCCCACCGCTCGACCACCTCCGCCGGGCACGGCTCCGCCGCGACGACCAGCGTGGTGACCGACTCCAGTCCGTCCGGCGACAGCATCGCCAGTGCCGACGGGGTGTGGCTCAGCACGTCGACCCGTTCCGCCACCAGCAGTGCGCGCAACCGCTCGGGCGAGCCCACCACCTGCTCGGAGGCGACCACCAGCCGACCGCCGTGCAGCAGCGCGCCCCACAGCTCCCACACCGAGAAGTCGAAGACGTAGGAGTGGAACAGCGACCACACCCGTTGCGGGCCGCCGTCCACGCCGAAGTCGAACCGCTCGCGCAACCCGTCGAACAGCGCCGTGACGTTGGCGTGCGTCACCACGACGCCCTTGGGTGTGCCGGTCGTACCCGAGGTGTAGATCAGGTACGCGGGTCGACGCGGGTCCGGGTGCGGCAGGTCGGCGGGCACCCGACCTTCCGCCGTCGCGACGTCCACGACCGCACCGGAGGTCGCGAGCGACCGCGTCCGCGCCAGGTTCGCGGCGTCGGTGAGCACCGCCACCGGCGCGGAGTCCTCCAGCGCGAAGCGCACCCGATCGTCCGGATAGGACGGATCGACCGGCACGTACGCCGCGCCGGTCTTCAGCACGGCCAGGATCGCGATCACCGCGTCCGCGCCGCGCGGCAGCACCAGCGCGACCCGGTCCCCCGCCACCACACCGGTGTCGACCAGCAGCCCGGCCAGCCGCCCGGACGCCGCGTCCAGCCCGGCGTAGGTCCACGACCGGTCGCCGAACACCAGCGCGACGGCGTCCGGCGCGGCGATCACCCGGCGGGCGAACAACTCCGGGATCGACCCGGCGGGAACGGCGGCGGGGAGCCCGCGGTTGCCGAACCGGTCGAGCCGGGCGCGTTCGGCCGCGTCGACCAGGTCCGCCGAGCCCACGAGCGCGTCGGGCGCGGTGACCATCCGGCGCAGTACCACGAGCAACCGGCTCGTCAGCGCGTCGACGGTGTCCCGGTCGTACAGGTCCGTCGCGTACTCGACGAAACCCTCCCAGTCCGTGCCCGACGGGCCGTCCGCGAGGTCGAAGAACAGGTCGAACCGCGACGTGCCGGTCGAGGTGCGGGCCGGTGTCGCGGTCAGCCCGTCGAGCGCGATCTCCGGGCGGGCGTTGTTCTGGAACGCGAGCAGCACCTGGAACAGCGGGTGGTGCCCGGCCGAGCGCTCCGGGGCGAGCTGCTCCACCAGCACCTCGAACGGCAGGTCCTGGTGGGCGTACGCGGCGAGCGCCTTGGTCCGCACCCGCGCGAGCACCTCGGCGAAGCTCACCCCGGGGTCCACCGCCACCCGCAGCACCCAGGAGTTGACGAAGAACCCGACCACGTCGGTCAGCGCCTCGTCCGCGCGACCCGCCACCGGCGAGCCGATCGCCACGTCCGAGCCCGCGCCCAACCGGTGCAGCAGCACCACCAGCGCCGCCTGCACCACCATCGACGGCGTCGCGCCCGACCGCCGGGCCCACGACTCCACCTCGGCGCGCAGGTCGGCCGGGACGGTGAACCTCGTGCCACCACCGGCGAAACTCGACACGGCGGGACGCGGCCGGTCGGTGGGCACCGCGATCCGCTCCGGCACGCCGGCCAGTTCGGCGCGCCAGTAGGCGAGCTGCCGGGAGATCCCGCTGTCCGGGTCGTCCAGCGACCCGAGCCAGGCCCGTTGCCACAGCGCGTAGTCCGCGTACCGCACCGGCAATGGCCGCCGGCCGGGAGCCGTCCCCGCGCGCCGCGCCGCGTACGCGGTCGACAGGTCGCCCAGCAGCGGGACCCAGGACCAGCCGTCACCGGCGATGTGGTGCACCAGCAGCACCAGCACCGACTCCGGACCCCGCCGGAACAACCGCACCCGCACCGGCACGTCGACCGCCAGGTCGAACCGGTACCGCGCGGCCTCCGTCACCGCCGCGTCGAGGTCCGCCTCCGACCACCCGGTCGCGTCGACCACACCCCACGCGGACCCGCACCCGTCGACCGGGACGACCTCCTGCCGCGGCACGCCGCCGACGTCCGGGAACACCGTCCGCAACGCCTCGTGCCGGGCCAGCACGTCGGCCACCGCCGCGCCGAACGCGGGCTCGTCCACCACACCGGCCACCCGCCACACCAGCGGCATGTTGTAGGTCGCCGACAACCCCTCCAACCGGTGCAGGAACCACAACCGCTGCTGCGCGAACGACAACGGCACCACGTCCGGCCGCGGCACCGGTTCCAGCGCGGGCCTGCTGCTCGCCCGCACGCCGGCGGCGAGCAGTGCCGCCACCCCGGCGGGCGTCGGAGCGCCGAACAGCTCCCGCACGCTCAGGTCGACGCCGAACGCCCGGTGGACCGCCGCCAGCACCCGCATCGCGAGCAGCGAATGTCCGCCCAGGTCGAAGAAATCGTCGTCCAGCCCCACCCGCTCGCGCCCCAGGACCCGACCGAACACCTCCGCCAGGAGCCGCTCCTCGCGGGTCGACGGCGCGCGGTAGGCCGCGGCACGCCGCCGTGCGGGCACCACCTGGGCGACGCGCGGCCGCTCGTACTCCGCGAACACCTCGAGCGACCCGACCACCACGTCGGGATCGGCGACCACCCGCCGCAGCACCTCCGCCACCAGTGCCACCAGGTGCTCGACCGTGCCCGCGTCGAACACGTCGGTGCGGTACTCGGCGACCGCCTCGATCCCGTCGAACCCGCCGTCGGCGGCGAACCGCTCGGTCAGGTTCAGCGTGAGGTCGACCCGGGAGACCCCGGTGTCCACCGGCAGCACCGTCGTGTCCAGACCGGCGAGCCGGAAGTCCGCCTCCCGGTTGTTCTGCCAGGCCAGGATGACCTGCACGAGCGGGTGGTGGGTCAGCGACCGGGTCGCCGCGAGCCGGTCGACCAGCACCTCGAACGGCACGTGCTGGTGGGCGTAGGCCGCCATCGCCGCCGCCCGCACCCTCGCCAGCACCCGCGAGGCCGTGTCGTCGGCGGACACCCGGGTCCGCAGCACGAGCGTGTTGACGAAGAACCCGACCGACTCGTCCAACGCCTCGTCGGACCGACCGGCGACCGGCACCCCGATCGCCACGTCGGCGCCACCGCCGACACCGGCCAGCACCACGGCCATCGCCGCCTGCACCACCATGAAGCTCGTCGCGCCGTGCGCCCGGGCCGACTCCCGCACGCCGCGCTGCAACTCCGCCGGCCACACCGACCGCAGCTGCGCGCCCCGGTGGTCCGCCACCACCGGGTACGGCCGGTCCACCGGCAGGTCGACCCGCTCCGGCAACCCCGCCAACGCCTCCCGCCAGTACCCGAGCTGGACGCCGATCGCGCTGTCCGGGTCGTCCGGCGACCCGAGCCACTCCCGTTGCCACAGCGCGTAATCCGCGTACTGCACCGGCAACGGCGGCCAGTCCGGCGGGCGGCCCGCCACCCGGGCCTCGTAGGCGACCGACAGGTCCCGGGCCAGCGGTGCCAACGACCACCCGTCGCCGGCGATGTGGTGCACCAGCACCACCAACACCGGATCCGGGTCGCCGACCTTCCCGCGCAGCAACCGGATCCGGGTGGGCACCTCGGTCGCGAGGTCGAACTCGTACCGGGTCTCCTCGACCACCCGGCGGTCGAGCGCCTCGGCCGACCAGCCGCCCGTGTCGACCACCTCCCACGCGCCGCCGCACCCGGCCACCGGCACGACGTGCTGGTGCGGCACGCCGTCGTCGTCCGGGAACACCGTCCGCAACGCCTCGTGCCGGGTCAGCACGTCGCGCACCGCGAGGCCGAGCGCGTCCTCGTCCGGCGCGCCGGAGAGCCGGAGCACCAGGGGCACGTTGTAGGTCGCGGACGGCCCCTCCCAGCGGTGCTGGAACCACAACCTGTTCTGCGCGAACGACAACGGCACCACGTCCGGCCGCGGCCGCGCGCGCAGCGGTGGCCGGCCGCTCACCCCGCCGGTGCCGACCACGGCGGCCAACCCGGCCACCGTCGGCGCGTCGAACACCGCCTGTACCGGCACGTCCACCCCGAACGCCCGGTGGACGCCGGCGACGATCCGCATGGCCAGCAGCGAATGCCCGCCCAGGTCGAAGAAATCGTCGTCCACACCGACCCGGTCGACCCCCAGCACCCGCGCGAAGATCTCCGCCAGCGCCTCCTCGACCGGGGTGCCCGGCGCGCGGAACCCGCTGCCGGGCAGGAACTCCGGCGCCGGCAGCGCGGCCCGGTCGAGCTTGCCGTTCACGGTCACCGGGAACTCGTCCACCACGACCACCGCGGCGGGCACCATGAACGCGGGCAACCGCTCGGCCGCGTGCCGGCGCACGTCCGTGCGCAGGGCCATGGCCTGCGGGTTGTTCGCGTGGTGCGCCGGGTTCCGCGGCGGTCCGACGGGCTCGAAGACGTCGACCGGCGCCACGTCGAGGTCCGCCTCGGCGGCGAGCAGCACCGCGTCGAGGTGACCGGGCCGCGTCGACCAGGTCACGAGGGCGACCCGCCCGTGCTTCGCAGCCACCGCGTGGAGGTCCTCGGGCAGCAACCCGGTGCCCTCCCGCGGCGGCACGACCAGGCCGGCCCGGACGTGCTCGGCGGCCACGACGTCGGCCAGCAGCCCGCGGTGCGGGATGCCGGTGATCCGGACGTCACCCGGGTGCGCGCGCACGAGGTCCTCGACCGCCTCGCCGCCGAACTCCACCCGCGGCAGGCCCGTCACCGACCGGGTGGGCCGGGGTTCCTTGTGCAGCACCACGTCGTAGCGGTACGCGGTCAGCTCGTTGACCGCCGAGCCGCGCTTGAGCCGCACGTCGACACCGGCCACCTCGGGCAGTTCCCGCGCCAACGCGGGGAAGTACTCCGGCGCCAGCACCAACTCCTGCTCGGTCGCCACGATCCGGCGCACCCGGTCCCGGACCAGCGCCGGATCCGCGCCGGGCGCCCGGGCGAGTTGCACGGCGGTCGCGAACTCCTCCAGCAGCGCGAGGTTGCGCACGTCGCCGACGAACACCGACCCACCGGGCCGCAGCAACGCGAACGCCTGCGCCACCACCCGGTGCAGGTAGCCGTGCGAGGGGAAGTACTGCGCCACCGAGTTCACGACCACCGTGTCGAAGAAGCCCTCCGGCAACCCGGACACGTCGACCGCCTCGGCCACCCGCAGCCGCACCCGGTCGGCCCAGTCCACCCCGGACCGGGCCAGTCTCTCCTCCAGCCGGCCGATGGTCACCGCGGAGAAGTCGGTGGCCCAGTACTCCTCGCACCGCGGCGCCAACTCCGAGAGCAGCAACCCGGACCCGACACCGATCTCCAACACCCGCCTCGGCCCGAGCTCCGCGATCCGCTCCACGGTCGCCCGCCGCCACTCCCGCATCTCCTCCACCGGGATCGCCGCACCGGTGTAGCTGCTCGTCCAGCCGCTGAAGTCGGACCCGAACCCCGGGCCGTCCGCGACCGCCTCGGTGTACAGGTCGTCGTAGACCCGCCGCCACCCGGCCACCAACCCGTCGTCCTTCACCACCACGGGTTCCGGGCTCTCGTCGGCCGCGGTCAGGTAGGCGACCAACCGCCGGTCACCCGGCCGGTCCTCCCGCACGACGACGACCGCGCGTTCCACGCCGGGGTGCGCGGCCAGCACGGCCTCGACCTCACCCGGCTCGATCCGGTGGCCGTTGACCTTCACCTGGTCGTCGGCCCGACCCACGAACTCCAACCCGCCGGATCCGTTCCACCGCGCCACGTCGCCGGTGCGGTACAGCCGACCACCGCCGAACGGATCGGCCACGAACCGGGTCGCGGTCAACCCCGGCCGACCCCAATACCCCTGAGCCACCCCGGAACCGGCCACGTACAACTCGCCGGCCACACCGGGCGGCACCGGCCTGAGCCGCTCGTCCAGCACGTGCAGCGGCCCGGTCGGGAGCGGTGCGCCGATCGGGCTCGCCCCGCCCTCCGCGTCCCGCGCCGACAACTCCCGGAACGACGACAGGACCGTCGCCTCGGTGACCCCGTACAGGTTGACCAACCGCGGCCCGCCCAGCCAGGACCGCACCCGGCGCGGATCCAGCGCCTCACCGCCGAAGAACACCAGGTCGACGCCCGACCCGCCGGCCACCGCCGCCAGCGCCTCGAACCCCGACGGCGTCTGGCACAGCACGCTCACCCGCTCCGCCACCAGCAGCTCGTGGAACGCGCGCGGCGACCGGACGACGTCCTCCGGCACCACCACCAGCCGACCGCCGTGCAGCAGCGCGCCCCAGATCTCCCAGACCGAGTAGTCGAACGACAGCGAGTGGAACCACGTCCACACCCGCTGCCTCCCGTCGGCGATCGGGTACTCGACCAGGTCGCGCGTCCCCTCGAACAGCGCGGCGACGTTCTCGTGCGTCACCACCACGCCCTTGGGCGTCCCCGTCGTGCCCGAGGTGTAGATCAGGTAGGCCGCGCTCCGCGGGTCCGGGAACGGCAACTCCACCACCGCCGCGCCGGGTTCCGCGACGTCCACCGGCACCGCGCCCGGCACCGCGACCCGGGCAAGGGTCTCCGCGGTGCCCACCACCGCCGACACGCAGGCGTCGGCCAGGACGAACGCCACCCGTTCGTCCGGGTACCCCGGATCCACCGGCACGTACGCCGCGCCGACCTTCACCACCGCCAGGATCGCGATCACCGCGTCCGCACCACGCGGCAACACCACCGCGACCCGATCACCCGACGACACCCCCGCCGCCACCAGCGACCCGGCCACCCGACCCGACACCACGTCGAGTTCCGCGTAGGTCCACGACTGCCCGGCGAAGGCCAACGCCGGTGCGTCCGGCGTCGCGGCCACCCGCTCGGCGAACAACCGCGGAACGGAGTTTCCCGTCATCTCTCACCCATCCAGGACGCAGTGGACACGGCTCGGCGAAGTCTCAGGAGGACATCGCGGCGGAGCCGAGGAGTTCCGACAGCCGGCGGATCGTGGTGTGGCGGAAGAGGTCCTGCACGGCGAGCACCGCGCCTCCCCGGCCCCGCAACGCGGCCACCAGGCGCACGGCGCGCAGGGAGTTGCCGCCCAGCTCGAAGAAGTCGTCGTCCGCGCCGACCGGGACGCCGAACTCCGCCGACCACAGCTCCACCAGCACCCGCTCCGTCGAGGACGCGGCGCGCACGGGCGCCGTCCGGACGGCGGACCGCGGGTCGGGCAACGCCGCCACGTCCACCTTGCCGTTGACGGTCAGCGGCAACAGGTCCAGCACGGTGATGCCGGCGGGCAGCATGAAGGCGGGCAGCCGGTCGGCCAACGTCGCGCGCAACGCCCGCACCTCGAGGGGCGCGTCCAGCACCACGTAGGCGTCGATCCGCGCGGTCGTCGGATCCTCCTGGTCCGACCGCACCACGACGGCGGCCTCCCGCACGGCCGGCTCACCGAGCAGCACGGCCCGGATCTCCTCCAGCTCGATCCGGAACCCGCGCACCTTGACCTGGCTGTCGATCCGGCCGCGGTGCACCAGCCGCCCGTCGGGGGTCAGGTGCCCCCAGTCGCCGCTGCGGTACATCACCCCGCCCGCGAACGGGTCCGGGACGAACCGCTCGGCGTCGGACGGCGCGGCGTTGACGTACCCCTTCGCCACCCCGGCGCCGCCGACGCAGATCTCGCCGGGAACGCCGAACGGCTGCACCCGGCCGTCCCGGTCGGTGACGTACACGTGCCAGCCGGGCAGCGGCGCGCCCACCGACCGCGAGCCCTCCAACGCGGCCCGCCGGGTCACCGTCTGCGCCGTCACGTGCACGGTCGTCTCGGTGATGCCGTACATGTTCACCACCCGGCAGTCCGGCCGGATGTCGAACCAGCGCAACAGGACCCGCGGGTCGAGCGCCTCGCCGCCGAGGACGACGAGCCGGGTCGACAGGGTGACCGAGCGCCCCTTCATGGCGTCGATCAACGCCGCGACGGCCGACGGCGTCTGGCTCAGCACGGTCACCTCGGCCTTCTCCAGCACCCCGAGGAACTCCACCGGCGACCGCGACACCCAGTAGGGCACGACGACCAACCGGCCGCCGGTGAGCAGGCACCCCCACAGCTCCCACACCGAGAAGTCGAAGGCCACCGAGTGGAACATCGTCCACGTGTCGGCCGGGCCGAGCCCGAAGTCGTCCGCCGTCGCGTCGATCAGGGCGGCGACGTTCGCGTGCGACACCGCGACGCCCTTGGGCCGTCCCGTCGAGCCGGAGGTGTGGATGACGTAGGCGGTGTCCGCGACCCCGGCGTCGACCGGCTCCGCGTCCCCGTCCACCGCCTCCAACTCCTCGACGGTCACCGCGTGCGCGAAGGCGTCGACCGCGTCGCACTCGGCGATCACGACCGCCAACCCGGCGTTCTCCGCGATGGAGGACAGCCGCCCCGCCGGGTAGTCCGGGTCCATCGGCACGTACGCGGCGCCCGCCTTCAGCACCGCGAGCAGGCACACCACCAGGTCCGCCGACCGCTCCAGGCACACCCCGACGTGGTCGCCCACGCCGACTCCCTTGTGCCGCAACGCGTTCGCCAGGCCGGTCGACCGGGAGTCCAGCTCCCCGTAGCCGATCTCCCGCCCCTCCACGACGAGCGCGACCGCGTCCGGCTGCTTCGCCGCGCGCTCCCGGAACACCTCCTCGATCCGCCGCGCGCCGGTCGACGTCGGCCGCGGCCCCCGTCCGGCGGCCACGATCCGCCGCCGCTCCTCGTCGGACACCACGTCGATCGCCCGCACGTCCGCCTCGGGCCGCGCCAGGAGCGCGTGCGCGGCCGCCGCGTGCCGGGCGAACCGGGCGACCCGGTCCGGCGAGACCGCGTCCAGCCGGTGGCTCCACCGCAGCACGGGCCTGCCGTCGGCCGACGCCGCGGCCACCGTCAAAGGGAAGGGCGGCACCGGGTACGGCACGTACTCCGACCGCGGGTTCCCGTCCGGCGACCCGACGACCACGCCGACGCCCACCGGCACGGTCGCCTCGACCGGTCCCGCGACCAGGTCCGCCAGGTCGGTCACCAGCCGGTCCGCCGTGGTCGCGCCGTCCAGCGGGACCACCACCGCGCCACCACGCTCGTCGGCGACCTCCGGCGGCACGGCCAGTCGGCGGAACCCGACCACCGGCCGATCGGTGTTCTCGTACCGCGCCAGCACCACGCCGAGCGCGGCCATCCACCCGATCCACTCCTGGGCCGTCGGCGCGCCGTCCAGCGGGAGGTCGTGGTGACCCCACTCCCCCGCGCGACCCGCGTCGCCCTCACCCCACGGCACCGCCGCCGGCACCGGCGCGACGTGCTCGGCCAGGTCCGTCGGCACCACGAGCGGCAGCCCGTCGGCCAGGTGACCGGCGACGAGTTCCAGCCCGCGCCGGTCCAGCCGGTCCCGCCGCGCGACGAGCACCAGGTCCGCCCGACCGTCCGAGTACCGCAGCACCACGGCCCGGAGCCCGCGCCGGACCGGGACGGCACGGGTGAGTTCGGCACGCCTGCGGCGAACCGACCGCGCGTCGTCCGCGCCCGCGGCCACCTCCTCGACCCACAGCCGCGGCGCGACACCCCACCCGGACCACAACCCGTCCGCCGCCCGGAACCGCTCGACCACCGGTCCGACGTCGTCGGTGAGCCGGGTCCGGAGCGCGTGCGCGCCGTTGTCGATTTCCCTTGTCCCGTATGGCATTGCTGCTCCCCCGAGCCGGAACTAGTGTGCGGTGAAACCACCGTCGACCGTGACGACGGACCCGGTGACCCGGCTCGTGTCGTCCGACGCCAACCACACCGCGGCGGACGCGACGTCCTCCGGTTCGACCAGCGCGTTCAGCGGCTGGTCCGCGGTGAACGCGGTCTCGTGCCCGTCGACGGGGACACCCAGCGACCGCGCGACCTCCGACAGCATCCGGCCCTCGACCCACGCCGAGTCGCGGATGTTCCCCGGGCACACCGCGTTCACCCGCACCCTGTGCGGCGCGTAGTCCAGCGCGACGGCCTTCGTCAGCCCCACCAACCCGTGCTTGGCCGCGACGTACCCGGCGAAGTGCCGGTACCCGACCAACCCGGCGGTGGACGCGATGTTGACGATGCTGCCCGAGCGCTGCGCCGTCATGATCGGACCGACCGCGCGGATCGCCCGCCACGCGCCGGACAGGTCGACGTCCAGCAGCAGCGCCCACTCCTCGTCGGACACCTCGTGCACGACCTTGCCCGACGGCGCGACGATGCCGGCGTTGTTGACCAGCACGTCGATCCGGCCGAACCGGTCGTGCGCCCGCTCGACCGCCGCCGTCACCGCGACCGAGTCCCGCACGTCGGCCCGCGCGGTGAGCACCACCCCGCCCGCCTCCCGGCACAGCTCGGCGGTCAGGTCCAGCTGGCTCCCCGAGCCCAGCGGGTACGGCACGCCCTCGATGTCGTGCCCCACGTCGAGGGCCACCACGTCCGCGCCGGCCCGGGCGAACGCGACCGCGCACGCCCGACCGACACCACGAGCCGCGCCGGTGACGATCACGCACCTGCCGGCCAGCGTCACGACCCGACCGCCCGCACCACGTCCTCGGGCCGGTCGACCAGGTACATGTGCCCGCCCTCGGGCTCCACGAGGGTGAACCCGGCGGTGGTCTCGCGCTCCCACTCCCGCGCCTGCCCGGTGTCGACCAGCTCGTCCGACCGCCCGCGCAACGAAGTGATCGGCACCGGCAACGGGTCGCGCGAGCTGGGGCGGTAGTTCTCGTGCATCTCCACGTCGGCGCGCAACGTCGGCAGCACCATGTCCCGGACACCGTCGAAGGTCATCGCCTCGTCGGTGAACCCGGCGAACCGGCCGACCTGGCGCAGGAACTCGTCGTCGGGCAACCCGGTCGCCCGGACCTCGCGACGCGTCGTCGGCCCCGGCGACCCGCTGACCAGCAGCCGGGACACCGGCAGGTCGGTGTAGTCGACCAGCCGCCGCACGATCTCGAAGGCCAGCACCGCGCCGAGGCTGTGCCCGAACACCGCCACCGGTCGGTCTCGGTCGACCTCGGCGAGGAGATCGGGAAGCAGCCCGTTCACCGCCCGTTGGACATTCCGGTAAGGCGCCTGGTCGATCCGGCGCTCGCGGCCGGGCAACGACACCGGGAGCACCTCGACGTCGTCGGAAAGGTGGTCCCACTCGCGGAAGAACGACCCTCCGGCCCCCGCGAACGGCACGCAGATCAAAGTGACACGCGGCAACGCACTTCCCCCCAGTTCACCCCTCCGACCGGTATTCCGCCCCAATCCTGATCATCGTTCCCGGTCGCATCCCGTCATCCCATCGTCACAACCGGTCATGCGGATGTCAACCCATGCGACCGGGCATCGGCTGTCAACCGCCACCCCGCCCAACCAGGGCGTCCGCCGGCGGGCGCCGCCCCGGCCGGGTCGCCGTCACCGAACGGCGGACACCAGTGCCGCCCGAACGCGCCCGGTCCGCCGGCGTTCCCACCCGGCCATCGCCGCCGAATGGTGCACCTCGACCCCGAGCCGGCCGCCGAACGAATGGATGACGCAGGTTCCGCTGACCGCGTGCCGGGAACCGCCCGGAATGGGTTTTCCGGCCATCGCGACGCGGTACTCCTCGAATACCGACCCGGCCGTCGAAGGCAATTCCGGAATACGCCCGAAATTGGTCGCGGCGACCACGAGCCGGGTAGTCGGCTCACCCTCCTCCGGCGCGTCGCCCAGGTGCAACGGGGTTTGCAGTGGGAGGCCGGCCGCCACCTGGCTCTCCAGTTCCGACCGGATCGCCCGGGCCAGTCCGACCAATTCCGTCGGCGAGGTGGTGGTGGGCGGGTACACCGCCGAGCCGACCAGGTTCGTCGCCTCCGCGGCGCCGACCGGCGGGCTCACCATCGGGCGCAGGTTGACCGCGTACACGTGCAGCAGGTGCGCGAGCGAACACCCGCGGCACTCCGCCTCAGCGAGCAGGATCGCCGCCGAGACGAGACTGTTGACGGTCACGCCCTCCGCCCGCGCGAGCGCGACCAACCCGGCCGTCTGCTCCACCGTGAGCAGGACCCTGGTGGCGCGCAACGCCAGGAACCCGCGTTCGTCCACTTCGGACTCGTCCTCGCCGGCCGCCACCTCGACCGGCGGGGCAGGCGGCACGCAGTCGACCACCCGCGGCAACCGGTCGAGCGGGATCTTCACCACCCCGCGCGCGGTCAGCACCTGCTCGGCCGGCAGCGGATAACCGTGCGGCTCCACGACGACCGGCCGCCCCTCGACCGCGTCGGCGTACCGGGACCAGAGCGCGGCGAGCAGCGCGACGCCGTGCGCGCCGTCCGCGACGGAGTGGTGCAGGGACAGCGTGACGCTCGCCCGGGCCCCGTCGCGGACCAGCCCGACCGCGCCCAGCCGCACGCCCTGGTCGAGCACCGACCCGGCGAGCAGGTCGTCCGGGTCACCGGCCACGACCGAGATCGCGGGCGGCGTCTCCGACGTCACGAGCACGTGCCCGCCGTCGGGATGGGGTTTCAGCGCCGCCCCGACCACCGGGTAGGACCGGACGACCGCGTCGAACGCCGCCGCCAACGCGTCCTCGTCCACCCGACCGGCGACCAGGACCGCGTGCCCGATGTAGGCGTGCGCACCGGCGAAGATCTCCTCGCCCGGCGTCAACCGACGAATCTCCTCGACACTCACCGCGACGAAGCTAGCACAGCCCGCGACCGGGTCGAACTCCTTGCCACACCGGGACTTCAGCGCCAGCTGGGCAACCAGAGCTCGGCCTGCCACTGGTCCGCGCTGATCGGCACGCCGTTGAGGATGGGCCACAGCCACACGAAGTTGGCCACCACCAGGCCGGTGTACATCGCCACGACCAGCAACCCGGTACCGCGCCGCTCCGCGCCGGCACCCGCCCGGCCGAGCACGTCACCGCACGCCAGCACCAGCCCGAGCACCAGGAACGGCGCCAGCGGCGTGGTGTAGAAGAAGAACATCTGCCGGTCGACGTTGAGGAACCACGGCAGCAGGCCCGCCAGGTAGGCCACCAGCACGGCCGCGTGCCGCCAGTCCAGGTGCGCCAGCGCGCGCCACAGCGACCACCCGATCATCGGGAACGCCAGCCACCACATCGCGGGCGTGCCGACGAGCATCGTCGCGCCGACGCACTCCGCCGCGCCGCACCCGGCCGCCAGCGGGCTCGGCGACTGCTCGTAGTAGTAGAGCATCGGCCGCAGGCCCATCGGCCACGTCCACGGCTTGGACTCCCACGGGTGGGTGCCGACACCGGGCGCGTTGGTGAGCAGGTTCTCGTGGAAGCGCAGGACGTTGCCCTCGTAGAAGAAGAACGACCGCAGCGCGTCGGGCAGCCAGTCCGACGCCGCGACCAGGGTGCCGGCCGCGTGCCGGTCCACCGCGGTCTCGCTCGCGAACCAGGCCCACCAGGACCCCAGGTACACCAGCACGGGGATCAGCAGGATCGCCCACAGCGCGGGCAGCACGTCCCGCAGCAGCGCGCCGACCCACGGGCGGGCCACCCCGGCGGCCCGGCGGGCGGTGGCGTCCCAGATCACGGTCAGCAGGCCGAACGCGGCGATGTAGTACGCGCCGTTCCACTTCACCGCGCACATCAGGCCGATCGAGATCCCGGCTGCGAACCGCCACCAGCGGAACCCGAGCCGCGGCCCGTAGTCCGACAGGCCGATCCACCCCTCGTCCACGGCGGCGGCCAACCGGTCGCGGACCTGGTCCCGGTCGACCAGCAGGCAGGCGAACGCGATCACCACGAACAGCGCGCCGAAGATGTCGAGCATGCCCATCCGCGACTGCACGTGACTGACGCCGTCGCAGATCAGCAGCACCCCGGCGAGCGCGCCCAGCAGCGTGGACCTGGTCAGCCGCCGCGCGATCCGCACGACGAGGAAGATGCACACCGTGCCGGCGACCGCCGAGGCGAACCGCCACCCGACGCCGTCGTAGCCGAACAACCACTCGCCGACGGCGATCAGCTGCTTGCCGAAGGGCGGGTGGACCACCACCTCGTAACCGGGGTTGTCCTCGTACCCGCCGTTGCGCAGCACCTGCCACGCCTGGGCGACGTAGTACTTCTCGTCGAAGACGGGGGTGCCCTTGTCGGTGGGCCACCCGAGGTTCCAGAACCGGACGACGCCGCCGAGCAGCGTGACCGCGAGCGTGACCCACCACCCGCGCGCCCGGTCGCCCGGCACCACCGGCCGAAGCCGACGCACCCGATCGTCCGGGCCCAGCTCCGCCGGCTCGCTGACCGGCGGCAACTCCCCGACTTCCACAACGCCGGTCATCGCCACCCGAGCGATCTTAGACCGACACCGCGCACCCCTCCGATCGGCGGGGTCGGCCCGTCGCGGCCGGTCCGCGGCGCCCACCCGCGCGGTGAGGTCCGCCCGCCCGATCCGCGCCGGCCGTCCTCGTGGCACCCGCCCAGGGCGGCCCGCCGTGACCTGGAGAGCGGGCACCGTGCCCGGCACGGTCCCGAAGAGGGTTTACAGCCGGTAGTCGTCGCGCAGGTAGTGCCGGTACAGCGTGGCCGCCGCGGTCGCCGGGTCGCCCTCCGCCAGCACGTCCACCAGCTCGCGGTGCATGCGGGGCATGTCGGCCAGGTCCAGGTGCTGCTCCTCCAGCGAGGAGCGCATGACCGCGCCCATCTGGGCGTCCATCCCGCCGAACAGCTGCGCGAGCCGCGGTTTGCGCGCGGCGGCGACCAGGCGGCCGTGGAACGCGGTGTCCAGGTCCACGATCGCCGCCAGGTCCTTGGCGTTGGCGGCGTGCGCCATCCGCTCGACCAGCTCGGCGAGCGGGTCGAGCAGCTCCGCCACCCCGTGCGCCAGCACGGCCCGCAACGCGCCCTCCTCCAGCACGTACCGGGCGTAGCACGCGTCCTCGATGTCCGCGTGCGACAGTCGCGTCACGACGCTGTGCCGGCGCGGGCTGATCTCCACCAGCCCGTCGCCCTGCAACCGGGTCAGCGCGAGGCGGACCGTCGAGCGGCTGACACCCAGTTCCTGCGCGATCGAGGCCTCCACCAGGCGGGTGCCCGACGGCAGCTCGTTGTTCAGGATCCGGGTGCGCAGCAGGCGGTGCACGCTGTCCGGGAGGGACAGGTGTTCCAGATCAGGCATCAGGGCACCCCAGCAGCTCCGGTGTCACGCCGACGTGGTCGACCGGGTCCACCCGCACGGCGAACGACGCCGCCGGTCCGCACAGGATCGGCATCGCGCCGGGACCGTGCCCGGGCAGCGGGCTCGCCGCGTGGACCACCACCGCCACCGTCAGCCACCCCTCCCGGCGTCCCGCGTTGTGCCGGACGTCCACGTCGTCAATGCATAGCAGATCACCCAGCCGCCAGTGCGCCGCGTCCGCCCGCGCGACCTGCACGTCCAGGTCCCACATCGGCGCGGGCCGGCCGAACCCGTTGCCCACGAGCCAGGACGGCACCCGCGCGCGCACCGACAGCGGACTGGTCAACTTCGCCAGCACCGCCGGGTCGATGTTGAGCGAGTCCGGCGCGCCCTGGCCGTAGGCCCGGATCGCGACCTGGTCGGTCGGCGCCATCCGGGCCAGCACGTCCGGCGCGAACACGGCGATCACCCGACCCTCGTCGCCGCGCTTGCCGAGCACCCGCCCGGTGCTGCCCGCCGCGGCGCCGGTGCGCACCACGACCTCGTTGCCCAGGCAGGAGAACGCGGTCAGCGCGTGCCTCGCCGCCGGGTCCGGGTGCACGAGCGTGACGCCGGGCGCGGCGTGGTCGGCGTCGAAGTCGAACACGCCGTCGCCCAGCCGCAGGCCGAGCACGACCCCGCCGGTCGCGGTCGGCACGTAGGGCCGCCCGTCCCGGTCGACCAGGTACGGGTTCGCGCCCAGGCGCGGTGTCTCCACGACGCCGAGCAGGGTGGTCGGGACGAGTGCGGTCACCGGGCTCCTCCGGAGGTCGGCGGCACGGGACGACGAGCACCGGGTGTGGTCGAGGCGAGTGCGGTCACCAGGCTGCTCCGAGGTTCGCGGTGGGGTCGTCCACCAGGTCGAACGCGTCGACCGGGCCGGTGAACAGCGTGCTGGGACCCGGGCCGTGGCCGAACAGCCGGCAGTCGCCCGTGGTGATCGCGCCGATCGCGACGTACCCCGGCCGGTGGCCGCGGCCGAAGCGGTGGTCCTGGTCCTCCAGCGCCACCAGGTCGCCGATCCGCAGGCCCGTCACGCCCATCAGGTCGGTGTTGGCGAACTCCGACACCATGCCGGTGCCCGCGCCGACCGCCGACGCGGGCACCCGCGCCGCGACCGACACCCGCAGCCTGCCGTCCGGCGCGGTGTCCACGGGCAACGCCGGCAGCAGGTCCGGGTCCAGGTTCTTCACCACCACGGACGGGTGGTCGAGCAGCACCAACCCCTGACCGCGCGCCCGGATCGACACCCGGTCACCCGGCACGACCTCCTCCGCGCCGTCCAGGTCGACCAGCACGTACGCGTGCTGCCCGATGACCCGGCCGACCGGCATCCATCCACTCAGGACGGTCACCGGATTGCCCACGCAGGTGAGGAACTGGAGCGCGTTGTTCGCCTCCGGGTCCGGGTGCCACACGGACAACCCCGGCTCCAGGTGGTCGGCCGCGTGCCCGGTCGCCGGGTCGCCGACCCGCACGCCGAGCGTGACGCCGCCCATGCCGGGCAGCAGGAACGGCGCGCCGTCGCCGTCGACCCGGTAGCCGAACCGGTCGCCGCGCGGCGGGCACACCTCGCCCACCAGCACCTGCGTCAGCAACCGGTCGGCGTTGGTGCGGGGCGTCATCGCGGACCGAACCGGAAGCCGTGACCGCGCACGGCGGGCGCGGTGACCGAGCCGTTCCACACGTTCATGATCGGCTGGGACCGCAGCTCGGCGCCCACCCCGTCCACGGTCGCCAGCAGGTCGAACACGGACTGGGTGAACCGGGCGCCGGCCACCGGCTCGCCCAGCGCGCCGTCGGTGATCCGGAAGCAGGCGTCCCGGCTCACCCCGGTGATGGTGCCCGCCTGGCGGTCGACCAGTCGGGTGTACCAGAAGCGTTCCACGTACAGCCCGTCGTCGACGCCCGCGATCAGCGAGGCCTCGGTCTCGGTGCCCGCCGCCATCACCACGTTCGCCGCGACCGTCGCCGGCGCCGCCTCCCGCGCCACGTGCGCGTGCCCGGTGCGCTCGGTGACCGCGGCGCCGACGAGCCCGTCGGTCAGCAGCGGCACCACCACCTTCGGCGTGCCCAGCTGGTCGAACGGGATCGGCAGCCCGAACGGGTGGAACGCGTCGTCGGCCACCGTGACCAGCCGGGACGCCGCCCGCCCACCGGCACGGCCGGCCACCACGCCGACACCGGCGTCCGCCAGCCCGCCCTCGAACCCCAGCACGCCGAGGAACCCGAGCAGCTCGCCGGTCGCCTCGGGTCCGAGCACGACCGTGTACTGCCCGTCGGGCAGCGGTCGCCGGCCGCGGGACCGGACCGCCCGCTCGACGGTGCCCGCCACGTCCACGCCGAGCGCGTCACTCGACCGGTGCAGGTTCGCCCAGTGGGCGGAGCCGTCCCGGTCGCCGACGGTGAGGCTGCCGATCGCCTCGGTCGCCAGCACGTGCCGCAGCGTCCCGGCACTGCTCGCCACCGCGAGCTGGGTCAGCGCCCGACCCACCATGCCCGCCGCCGTGGTGCCGGCCGCCCGGGCCCGACCCATCGCGTCGGCGGCGATCGCGACCCGGGCGCCCGCGTCGAACGCCTCCGTGTCCGCGTGCCGCAGCACCTGGTCGTCGGCGCCCGGCTCGCCGGAAACCCAGGCGCCACCGGGTTTTCCGGCCGTGCGGGCCAGGTCGCGGGCGATGGCGGTGGCCCGGCGCACCGCGTCGGGCACCCGGTCGACCCGACTGGTCGACACCCTGGCAGCGTGCCCGGCCACGACCGCGCGCACCACCACCTGGTGCTCGGTGATGTCCTGCGGCTGGTGGACCCGCTCGCCCGCGAACCTGGTGTACTCGCCGGCCCGCGCGAGCAGCGTGGCGTCGACGTGGTCGGCCGCGACGTCGCGGACCGCCGAGGCGAGCAGTTCCCGGGCGCGGTCCGGGTCGACCGGTGCGGCGAACGACATCACGCCACCCCCACCCGGACGCCGCGCACCAGCGTGGACGGCGCGCCGTGGCTCAGGAAGCTCCACTGCTTGGGCTCGCCCTTGCCGCACGGGTAGCCGAAGATCCTCAGGTCGTCCGCCACGGCCTCCACCGATCCCCAGAACGCCGGCGTGACACCGCCGTAGGAGAAGTTCTTCAGCAGCCGACCGCGCCGACCGCCGCGCACCTCGTAGGCGACCTCGGTGCCGAACTGGAAGTTCAGCCGCCGCTCGTCGATGGACCACGACCGGTTGTCCTCGGCGTAGTAGCCGTCGCCGAGCCGCTCGCACAACTCGTCCAGCGTGCCCTCGCCGGGTTCCAGGTAGACGTGCGTGGCGAAGCAGACCGGCGTGTAGGCCCACCCGTCGGACCGCGCCGCGCCGGTGAGCGCCGCGCCCGTCCGCCCCGCCGAGTCCAGTGTGGACAGCGTGTTCCGGACGACGCCGCGGTCGATCAGCGTGCTGCGGCGGGCGGGTGTGCCCTCGTCGTCGTAGGCGAAGCTGCCGCGCGTGCCCGGCACGGTGGGGTCGCTGGTGATCGTGACGGCCGGCGAGCCGTACCGCAGCGAGCCGATGTCGCCGACGCCGATGAACGACGTGCCGGCGAAGTTGGCCTCGTCGCCCAGCATCCGGTCGAGCTCCAGCGCGTGCCCGGCGGACTCGTGGATCTGCAACGACATCTGCTGCCCGCCCAGCACCACGTCGGCGGTGCCGGACGGCGCGACGGGCGCGGTGAGCAGCGCGACGGCCTCCTCGCCGACCCGCGCGGCGTTGGCCACCAGGTCGCGGGCCTCCACGAACTCCCAGCCGGCCGCGCCGGTGTCGCCGTGGAACGAGTTGGGGTAGCTGCGCCGCTGCACGTCGCCGTGCCCGGCCGCCATCACCAGCACCAGCACGCCCGACTCCAGGAAGTGCTGGTGCTGCCGGGAACCCGCGAGGTTGCCGAAGTGCCGGTGCTGCCGCTTGGCGTTCACCCCGGCCTGCGCCGACACCACCTCGCGCGGCGCGGCGGCCGCGTCCAGCGCGTCGGACAGCAGCGCCTGCCGCACCTCCTCGGACACCGCGAACGGGTCCCGCGCCACGACCGTCTCGTACCGCCCGCTGCTCGGCTCCAGCACCGGCAGCCGGACCGGCGCCGACGTGCCCTTGGCCGCCACGGCGAGCGCGTGCGCCCGTCGGGCCGCCGCGACCGCGTCCGCGCCGTCGGCCAGCGGGCGGGCGGCGAACCCCCACACCCCGTCGACCAGCACCCGCACCCCGATGCCGAGCGAGTGCTCGAGCCGTTCGTCCACGTCCGCGCCGAGCTGCCGGTACACCCGCAGCTCCTCGGCCTCGACCAGCCGGACGTCGGCGTGCTCGGCCCGACCGTCCAGCTCCTCCAGCGCCACCTCCACCAGTGCCCGCGCGGTGGCGTCGTCGGCGAGCGAACCCCAGCCGTGCGCGCTCACGCCACGTCCCCGGCCACGTCGTCGGCCAGCGGGAAGTCGACCCACGCGCGCCGGCGGAAGGACGCCTCGAAGGCGTTGACGGTTTCCTGGACCAGCGCGCCCTGCGCGAAGTCGCCCTGGTTGACGTCGCCGCCGTCGAGCAGCTCGGTGGTGAAGTCGGCGCACAGGTTCGCGTAGAACAGCGAGTCCCAGTCCTCGGCGGAATCGCCGCCCGGCGGGAAGAACTCCCGCGGGATCTCCCGTTCCACGAACTCCACGTCGTCCTTGGTGGCGGTGCGGATGGTCTGACAGATGCCCGCCTCCTCGACGAGCCGGACGATCAGCGCGCCCTCCGAGCCGTAGAACCGGGCCTCGATGCCGGGCAGGTTGCCGACCGTGACGTAGGAGGACTGGATCGAGCCGAGCATCCCGCCGTCGAACTCGCAGATCCACATGTCGCCGTCGTCGATGTTCAGCCGCTGGCTGCGGCCCGTGGCGCGGACGACGCGCTCGGGCACGAAGTTGCGCATGGTGCCGACCACGGACGTGAGCCCGGCGTCCGCCCACCAGTGCATGATGTCGATGATCGGCGCGCCGTAGCCCTCGATGGACGAGGTCGCCAGCACGGCGGGGTCGGCGTCCGGGTCGACCTGGCGCATCGGCGTTGCCGGGTCGATCCACTGGCTGTTCTGCTCGAACCCGTTGAACACGTACGGGGTGCCGATGAACCCGGCGTCGATGAGGCTCTTGGCGTACCGGACGGCCGGCGCGTAGCGGAACGTGAAGCCGAGCTTGGTCTTGAGGCCCTTGGCCCGCGCGGCCTCGGCGAGCCGGCGCGTCTCCCGGTAGTCGCGGTGCACGGGCTTCTCGCACAGCACGTGCTTGCCCGCCTCGATGGCCGCCTCGGACACCTCGAAGTGCGCGGTGTTGGCGGTGGCCACGTCGATCACGTCGATCGACGGGTCGTCCAGCAGCTCGCGGTAGTCGGTGGTCAACCGGCCGATCCCGAACCGGCGGCCGGCGTCGGCGAGCACGTCGGCGTCGGTGTCGACCAGCGCGACCACCTCGACCCGCTCGTCGCGCTGCCACCCCGGCACGTGCGCCCGCTGCGCCCACCTGCCGGCACCGACGACCGCGACCCTGAGCCTGTCCATGCGCCACTTCCCTCCGCTCGGTGTCCCGACCGTAGGCCGACTGTCGATTGCCGACAATCGACAATGACAGTGACCCCGGTCACAGCGCTACCGACCGAGCTCGCGAGTCCCGCCCACCACCGGCCCGCGAATCGATACCATTCGAAGCCGACCTGAGCCGGAGTCGAAAGGACGACAGTGGAAACGCTCGCGTTCCAGTCAGAGGCTCGTCAGCTGTTGCAGCTGATGATCCACTCGATCTACTCGAACAAGGACACGTTCCTGCGCGAGTTGGTCTCCAACGCCTCCGACGCGTTGGACAAGCTGAGGCTGGAGTCGTTCCGCGACAAGGACCTCGTCGCGGACACCTCGGACCTGCACGTGGCCATCGAGGTCGACCGCGAGCAGCGCTTGCTGACCGTGCGGGACAACGGCATCGGCATGACCCACGACGACGTGGTCGCGCTGATCGGCACCATCGCGAAGTCCGGCACGGCCGAGTTCGTCCGCCAGGTCAAGGAGTCGCAGGACGCCGCCGCGCAGGACCTGATCGGTCAGTTCGGCATCGGCTTCTACTCGACGTTCATGGTCGCGGACAAGGTCACCCTGGTGACCAGGCACCCGCGGTCCGAGCGCGGCGTGCGGTGGGAGTCCACCGGCGAGAGCACGTACACGATCGAAGACGTGGACGACGCGCCGCAGGGCACCGCCGTGACGCTGCACCTGAAGCCGGCCGACGAGGAGGACCACCTCGCCGACTACACCTCCACCGCCAAGATCACCGAGATCGTCAAGCGGTACGCGGACTTCATCACCTGGCCGGTCCGGTTGGCGGGCGAGGACGGCGCGGAGCCGACCACCGTCAACTCGCGCAAGGCGCTGTGGGCGCGCCCGTCCAGCGAGGTGACCGAGGAGGAGTACGCCGAGTTCTACCGGCACGTCAGCCACGACTGGAACAAGCCGCTGGAGACGATCCGGGTCCAGGCCGAGGGCACCTTCGAGTACCAGGCGCTGCTGTTCCTGCCGTCCCAGGCGCCGCTCGACCTGTTCATGCGCGAGCGCAAGCGCGGCGTGCAGCTCTACGTGAAGCGCGTCTTCATCATGGACGACTGCGAAGAGCTGATGCCGGAGTACCTCCGGTTCGTCAAGGGCGTGGTGGACGCCCAGGACCTGTCGCTCAACGCGTCCCGGGAGATCCTCCAGCAGGACCGCCGGATCCAGCTGGTGCGCCGCCGGCTGGTGCGCAAGGTGCTCCAGACCGTCAAGTCGATGATGACCGAGAAGCCCGAGGCGTACGCGACGTTCTGGCGCGAACTGGGCGGCGCGGTCAAGGAGGGCCTGCTCTCCGACACCGACAACCGCGACTCGATCCTGGCCATCGCCTCGTTCGACTCGACGCACGACGCGGACGCGCAGACCACGCTCGCGCAGTACGTCGAGCGGATGAAGGAGGGTCAGCAGCACATCTACTACATGACGGGTGACTCGCGGGCCGCCATCGAGCAGTCGCCGCACCTGGAGGCCTTGCGCGCCAAGGACTTCGAGGTGCTGGTGCTGACCGACCCGGTGGACGAGATGTGGGTCGACGCGGTGCCCGGGTTCGAGGGGAAGACCTTCCGGTCGGTCGCCAAGGGCCAGGTGGACCTGGAGACCGACGAGGAGAAGGTCCAGGCCGAGGAGCGGAAGAAGGACTTCGCGGACCTGCTGGCGTGGATGGGCGCGACGCTCGCGGAGAAGGTGAAGGAGGTGCGCCTGTCGACCAGGCTCACCACCTCGCCCGCGTGCGTCGTCGGCGACACCCACGACATCACGCCCACCCTGGAGAAGATGTACCGGGCGATGGGCCAGGAACTGCCGCAGATCAAGCGGATCCTCGAGCTGAACCCGGACCACCCGCTCGTCGTCGCGCTGCACCGGGCGTACGGCGAGCGCGAGGACCGGACCGGGCTCGCGGACACCGTGGAGCTGCTGCACGGCATGGCGCTGCTCGCCGAGGGCGGCGACCTGGGCGACCCGTTCCGGTTCTCCCGGCTGCTGGGCGAGCACCTCGAGCGCTCGCTCTGACCGGTCGGCGCCGGGGGCTCCGCGGAGTCCCCGGCGTCAGGCCCGGGCACTCCACCTCCCGTCGTGCCGGCTCACCCGGATCGGGTGCTCGAACGCCGCCGAGACGTGCTCCGTGGTCACGACGTCGGCCACCGGCCCGGCCGCGACCACCCTGCCGCGGGAGATCAGCAGCGCGTGCGTGGTGGTCGACGGCAGCTCCTCCAGGTGGTGCGTGACCAGCACGGACGCGATGTCGGGGTGCGTGTCGTCCAGGCCGTCGAGGGTGGTCAGCAGCTGCTCGCGGGCGGCGACGTCGAGGCCCGTGGACGGCTCGTCCAGCAGCAGCAGTCGTGGCTCGGCGACCAGGGCGCGGGCCAGCAGCACGCGACCCCGTTCGCCCTGGGAGAGCACCGGCCAGCGCTCGTCCTCCTTGTGCGCCAGGCCGAGGCGGGTCAGCAGCGTGCCGGCGCGGGCGAGCTGATCGGCGTCGGGCCGCCACCGCGAGGGCACCTCGACGCTGCCGGTGAGCCCGGTCAGCACCACCTCCCGCACGGTCAGCGGTGAGCGCAGCGGGTGCCGCGGGTTGACGTGGCCGATGCGCCGGCGCAACGCCTGGAGTTCGACCCGGCCGAACGTCTCCCCCAGCACCCGCACCACGCCGGACGACGGGTGGGTCACCGCGCCGCAGAACCCGAGCAGGGTGCTCTTGCCCGCGCCGTTGGGCCCGAGCAGCGCCCAGTGCTCGCCCTCGCGCACGGTGAACGACACGCCGTGCAGGATCTTCTTGCCGTCCCGGCGGAACGTGACGTCGTCCAGCTCCACGACGGCGGTCACCCGAACACCTCCGCCAGCGCGGTGAGGTGCACCCGGCTCGCGGCCGCGGCGGCTCCCGGGTCCCGGGCCGCGATCGCCTCGACCAGGTCGGCGTGCGCGGCGTGGTCGGCATCCGGGTCGGGCAGCGGTCGCACGCGCAGCGCGGCCACCATCGCCGACCGCACGCGCGGCACGAACGTGTCGAACAGCTCCAGCAGCACCTCGTTGTGTGCGGCCACGACGACCACGCGGTGGAACGCCATGTCCGCGTCGACCAGGTGCTCCGGTCGTTCGCGTTCGGCGAGGGCTCGGCGCAACGCCCGCAGGTCCGCCGGCGTGCGTCGGGACGCGGCGAGCCTGGCGGCTTCGGCCTCGACCGCGATCCGCGCCTCGACCACCGCCACCGCGTCCACCCGCCCGAGCACCGCGTCCCAGTCCTCGACCACGTCCAGCGCGGCGACGAACACGCCCGCGCCCTGCCGGGACTCCAGCACGCCCCGGCCTGCCAGCTCGCGGACCGCTTCGCGCACCGTCGACCGGCCCACGTCCAGCTGGGCCGCGAGCGTCGTCTCGCCCGGCAGCTTCGAGCCCAGTGCCCACTCACCCGCCCGCACCCTCGCCAGCAGCGCCTCCGCTGCCCGCGCGGCGAGCGGCCGTCGTGCCACGGCCACCCTGCACTCCTCTACTTGTCTGAGGAGTGCAGGGTAGCCCGACCGGTGGCGCGACCGGTCGCACGGGGGGTACTACGCGGCGGAGAGCAGGTGGTCGACCTCGCGCTGGCGCGTCGCCGGGTCGTTGAAGTAGGCCGTGTGACCCACCTCGTGCGACACGATCAGCCGGGAGCCCTGGATCTGGCAGGCCAGGCCGATCGCCCACGGCAGCGGCGTGGACGGGTCGTGCTCACCGCCGACGACGAGCACGTTGGACACGCCGCGGACCGGGTAGTTGCCCCACGGGTAGTTGGCCTTGACCGGCCAACCCGCACACCCGGCCTGCACGTCCCAGCCCTCGACGTAGCCCCTGGTGACCGGTGCCAGCCGCAGGGCTTCCTGCCGACGGGCGGTCAGGTCCGCGAGGCTGCGCACGTCGCTCGGGAAGTCGTGGCACGCGATGACGCGGTAGGCCGCGTCCGTGTGCGCCCCGGCGAAGCGCGCCGCGTTCGGCGTCGGGGTGAGCACCTCGGTCAGGACCTGAGCCAGCGGCGCCCAGTTGTCCCGGAGGTAGATCGCGGAGTACACGGCGTACCCGATCTCCTCCGCCGAGACGCCGTCCGGGATGCCCTCGGCCGGGATCGGGGTCCGCTCCGCGCGTTCCAGCAGCGCGCGGTACTCGGCGACGACGTCGTGACCGTGCAGCGCGCACGACGTGTCCTCCGCGCACCACTTCGCGAAGAGGCGGAAGACGTCCTCGTAGACGCGCGTCTCGTCCGCGACCATCCGACGCGGGCCGAGCGCGTGGTCTACCGCGCCGTCGAGCACCGCCGACCGGACCCGGTTCGGGAACAGCCGGGCGTAGGTCGAGCCCAGCAGCGTGCCGTAGGACAGGCCGAGCCAGCTGACCTTGGACTCGCCGAGCGCGATCCGCACCGCGTCGAAGTCCTTGGCGGTGTTGACGGTGTCGGCGTGGTCGATCAGCGGGCCGGTCGCCTGCCGGCACGACTGCGCCACCTCGCGGTTGTAGGCCACCAACCGCTGGAACTGCTCCTCCGTGCGGGGGAACTGGGTGATCTTCGGGTCCTGCGGCGGCTTCGGGCAGGTGATCGCCGGGACACTGTCACCCACGCCGCGCGGGTCGACGCCGACGATGTCGAACCTGGCCCGCAGGTCCGCCGGGAACGCCTCCTGGACCTCGTCGCGCACCACCGAGACGGCGGGCGCGCCGGGTCCGCCGAAGTTGATGAACAGCGCGCCGATCCGGCGGGCCGGGTCGGCCGCGGACACCCGTGCCACGGCCACCGAGATCCGGCCGGCGTTCGGCTTCGTCCAGTCCAACGGGACGGACACCGAGCCGCACTGGGCACCGGAGTTCCCACAGCTGCGCCATTCCACGCCCGGCGGCGCCGCCTGGGCGGCGGCGGGAACGGCCACGACGGACGCCCCCACCGCGACGAGCAACGCGATTGCACGTTTCATGAAATCCCCTCGTTTGTCGGGTGGGGCAGATCTTGGCGGCACCGCGGCGCTGCGGTCGTCAACCGGCGGGCTGACCCGGGGTCATTCTGTCGACCGATCGTGTGACACTGTCATCTTGACAGTGTCATTGCTCGCCGGCAGTATCGACCACGTGACCGACGACGAGCTGTGGACGATCGACCAGCTCCCGACCCAGGTCGCCGCGCTGTTGGCCGAGAACTACGACGGTCAGCCCAGCGGCCGGGTCCGGGAGCTGCCGAACGGTCGCGCCATCCGGTGGTACACCACCATCGGCCTGGTCGACCGGCCGGCGGGCAACCGGGGGCGCGCCGCCCTGTACGGGACGCGCCACCTGCTGCAACTCGTCGCGGTCAAGAAGCTCCAGGCGGCCGGGCACACCCTGGCCGAGATCCAGGCCATGACGGTCGGGGCGTCCGACCGCACCCTGGCCGAGCTGGCGGGCCTGCCCCACCTGAACCTGACCGACGAGACGGTTCCCCGCACCGACGCCTTCTGGCGCCTGCGCCCGGAGGTGGGCGGCGTCCTGGCGCCACCCACTCCCCCACCCGACGAACCGCCCGCCCCACCCGCACCGAGCCCGACGACCTGGGGCGCGGTGCAACCCGATTCCCCTTCCCCCGCTTCAGGTTCCGCCGCGGCGTCCGCACCGCCGGGCTCCACACCGGCCGGTTCCGCCCCTCCCGACCCGACCACCCCTCCCGCCACCGTCCCTCCGACCACCAGCCGTCCCCGACCGGTCCCGTCCCTGACGCTGTCGTCGACCGTCGTCCCGAGCGTCCGGCTCGGTGACAGTGTCACCGTCGTGCTCACCGGCGCGGACCGCGTGCCCGACCAAGCCGAGTTGGCGGCCATCACCGCCGCCGCGGCACCACTGCTCGACCTGCTCGGCCGCCTGGGCCTGGCGCCCACCACCGGAGAGGACAACGGATGACCACCCGCATCGCGCCCATCGAGGACTTCGTCCCCCGGCCGTCCGAGGCCGCCGGGGCCGCCGAGGACGGTCTGGGCTGCCTGCGCACCGAGCGCGGCAACCTGCCACTGGAGGAGGTGGCCGTCCGCGCGACGGTCACCGGCCTCGCCTCGCTCACCACGCTCACCCAGGTGTTCCGCAACCCGCACGACGAGCCGATCGAGGCGACGTACGTCTTCCCGCTGCCGTCCCGCTCGGCGGTGACGGCGCTGCGCATGGAGGCCGACGACCGCGTGGTGGAGGGTGTGCTGAAGGAGCGCGGCGCCGCGCGCGCCGACTACGACGAGGCGATCGCCGACGGCAGACGCGCGGCCATCGCCGAGGAGGAGCGGCCCGGGGTGTTCACCACCCGCGTCGGCAACGTGCTCCCCGGCGAGCGGGTGACGGTGCGGCTGACGCTGGCCGGCGTGCTGGCGTACGAGGACGACGCGGCCACCTACCGGTTCCCGCTCGTGGTCGCGCCGCGCTACATCCCCGGCACGCCGCTGCCCGGCGGTCAGGTGGGCGCCGGGGTCGCCTCGGACACCGACGCGGTGCCCGACGCGTCGCGGATCAGCCCGCCGGTGCTGCTGCCCGGTTTCCCGAACCCGGTGAGGCTGTCGCTGGAGGTCGAGGTCGACCCGGCCGGGCTGCCCCGGGCCACGCCGTCGTCCAGCCTGCACGCGGTGCTCACCGAGGAGACCGCGAGCGGCTTCCGGGTGCGGGTCGAGCCGGGTGCCCGGGTGGACCGGGACTTCGTGCTGCGCCTGAGGTTCGCCGACGCCGGCGTGGTGCGCACGGCGCTCGCGGTGCGCCCGGACGAGGCCGGCGGCGCGGGCACGTTCGCGCTGACCGTGCTGCCGCCCGAGGCGGTCGCCACGCGTCCGCGCGACGTCGTGCTGGTGCTCGACCGCTCGGGCTCGATGCACGGCTGGAAGATGGTGGCCGCGCGTCGGGCCGCGAGCCGGATCGTGGACTCGCTGACCGCCGCCGACCGGTTCGCCGTGCTGGCCTTCGACGGCCGCGTCGACACCCCCGACGCGCTGCCGTCCGGTCTGGTCGACGCGACCGACCGCAACCGCTACCGCGCGGTGGAGTTCCTGGCGGGCGTCGACGCGCGCGGCGGCACCGAAATGCTCGAGCCGCTGCGCCGGGCGGGCGCGCTGGTGGGCGCCGCGGGCGACCGCGAACGCGTCGTGGTGCTGGTGACCGACGGCCAGATCGGCGACGAGGACCGCCTGCTGCGCGAACTCTCGGCGGTCCTGGCGGGCGTGCGGGTGCACACCGTGGGCATCGACCAGGCGGTCAACGAGGCGTTCCTGCGCCGGTTGGCCAGCTCGACCGGCCGCTGCGAACTGGTGGAGTCCGAGGACAGGCTGGACGAGGCCATGCGCCGCGTCCACCACCGCATCGGCGCTCCGGTGCTGACCGGGCTGGCGGTCCGCGCCGCGGGCCTGGCGGTGGACCTGGCTTCCCTTGCCCCACAACCACTTCCCGACCTGTTCGCGGGCGCGCCGATCCTCCTGACCGGCCGCTACACCGGCGAACCGACCGGCGCGGTGGAGCTCACCGGTTCCGGAGGCTGGCACGAGGAGCCGGCCGCCGTGCCGAGCGACAACCCGGCGCTGCCCGCCCTGTGGGCCCGGGCGAAGGTCCGCGACCTGGAGGACGAATACGTCGTCGGCACGAGCGACCCCCACGACCTGGAGCAGCGCATCGTAGCCACCTCCCTCCGCTTCGGCGTCCTCTCCCGCTTCACCGCGTTCGTGGCGGTGGACCAGCGGGTGGTCAACGAGTCCGGCCAGGTCCGCAGCATCACGCAACCGGTCGAACTCCCCGCCGGCTGGACCGACCAGGCCGCGGCCTTCGGCGGCGGCGCCATGCCCGCCTTCGCCCCGACCAAGCCCGCCATGCCTCTGAGCGCGGCCCCGGCCGGCGCCGCACCCCGACTCCGCGCCCGAGCGTCCGCACCGAAACTCAGCGCCCCCGCCTCCATTCCCCCACCCGCCCCTGCTCCCGCACCCGCGCCGGCCGCGGACCTGGCCCGAGCCGAAGCCTCCTTCCCGTCCCCGCCCCCGTCGCTCAGCCCGGCCGTCCCTCCGGCCCCGGACCTGACGACCTTCCTGACGGCGCGGGTGGAGTCACTCCGCAAGGCAAGCCACCTCGACCCGACCGCCCAGTCCGCCGCCCTGACCCACCTGGCCGAGGAACTGGCCCACCACAACGCCGCCTGGCGCGCGGCGGGCGTCCCGTCCGCAACCCTGGAAAAGCTGGAGGCCTTGACCACCACCCTGACCACACCCACCACCAATACGGCCGACCTGCTGCACCACACGATCACCACCCTGGAAGCCTTGATCACCCCACCCCGCCGCCGCCCGTTCTGGAAGCGATGACCCATGCTGACCAGGGCTTGTCCGGTTGCCGTCGAGCCAGAGGGGCAGACCGGCGCCAGTACGGACGACAAGGGAGCAGCAAGCGACCTCGCCGTAACGGCCGACCACCCGCCCCGACCTCGTCGGTGGCGGCCACGGATCGCCCCGCTGTCGTGGACCTTGCCGGTGCCGGTCACCGGTAAGGCCGGGCGAGCGCACAACCGCCAACGGCCTGCCGCCTTCGTCACCGCCGAGGCGGCCCTGCCGGCCAGTCGGCTGTCGCCCGGTGATCACGCCACCTCGGCCCTCCGCGTAAGCCTTCGACCGTGCGGCGGCGATCCGATCCGCGCGTTCCGGGCTGACGACCACGATTCCCCGACAGCGCGACCTCCGCCGGGACCGGGGATCCTGTTACACCCTGTCCACGATCACCGCATCCGATCGTGATCGCGGACATCCCGGCCCGGCACACCGGCCACCGGCCACCGGCCACCGATGCAGCCGAGCACTGGCGGCAGCTGCGGGTCACCCCCGCTGGGCCGGCGGTGTGCGGCGCCCGCATGGGCCACGCCCGCCGACGGCGAGGTGGGATCTTGGCGCTCAGTCCGCCGTGCGGCCGGCCAAGCCTCCGTCACCTCTTCGTTGTTCCTGATCAGGGAACTGTGGTCGATGAGCAGCGGTTCGGTCTGGTCGCGGCCGCGCGCACCGCCGGGCACCGGGTCGCCTACCAAGCCGCACACCGTTCTCCAGCAACGCACACAGTTCGCTGCCAAGGCCGAGGGGATGCTCGATGCGCACCACAGCCCCGGTGTTCCGGGATCGGCGCGCGCGTGCGCCCGCACCTCACCGCCCACAAGGCGACGGCGCGGGCGCCGACCGCTCCCGATCCCTCACCTCGTCGCGACCGACCACCGCGGCCAGGACACCGGGCGACACCTCGATCAGCTCCTCGCGACGCAAGCTCTCAGTCTCCTGACCGCGAGTGACCGCCCGCGAGCCGCGGCCTGCGGGTCGTCAGGTGCGGCGGAGGGCGAGGACGCAGATGTCGTCGTCGCCCTGGGGTTCCATCGAGCCGATCACCCACGGCGCCAGGTGGTGCGGGTGCCGGGGCAGGTGGGGCGTGGCGAGCAGGGCGCACAGCGTGGCCGTGCCCTCGTAGAGGTCGCGGTCGCGGCGTTCCACCAGGCCGTCGGTGAAGCAGAGCACCAGGTCCTCGCGGGCCAGGGTCAGGTGGTGGGTGCGGTAGGCGTGGTCGGGCACCGCGCCGAGGATCGGGCCGTGCTGGTGCGGCACGTACGCCGGTCTGGTGGTCGAGGTGATCAGCACCGGGTGCGGGTGGCCGGCGTTGGCGTACTCGAGCAGTCCGGTGGGCGGCGTGTACACGCCGTAGAAGGCGGTGGTGAGGGCCAGTTCCGGGTCGACGTGGACCAGGCGGTTGAGCTGGCCCAGGACGTAGTCGGGGTTCGGGTTCTGCAAGGCGTAGGCGCGGATCGCGTTGCGGACCCGGCCCATGGTGGCGGCGGCGTCGATGTCGTGGCCGACGACGTCGCCGACCACCAGCGCGACGCGGTCGCCGGTGACGGCGAACACGTCGTAGAAGTCGCCGCCGACGCCGACCTCACCGTCCGCCGGGCGGTAGACGGCGGCGACCTCCGCGTTCGGCACGGCCGGGATGCGGGGTGGCAGGAGGGCTTGCTGGAGGCGCAGGACGAGGCGGCGTTCGGCGGCCAGGTCGTCGGTGGCGATGTCGGCTCGGCGGGACGCGGCGCGGGGGGGGGGGGGCGCGGGGCGGGGGGCGGTGGGGGGGGGGGTGGTTGGGGGGGGGGGGGTGGGGGGGGGGTGGGGGGGGGGGGTGGGGGGGCGGGTCGGGGGGCGGGTCGGGCGGCGCCACGTTCACGTGGCGCGCCCTCTTGCCCTCAAGGGCTTGGTCCGCGTTCGGACACATCGCGCGCCGGCCACCTCGCGCCACCTCCCGCCTGGTTGGCCCAGACCATCCCGGGCGGCCCCCAACCTCGCGCGGCCCAACCTCGCGCGACCCAATCTCGGGCCGCCCGGTTTCGGGCGATCCCTCGCCTCGTGCGGGCGTCCTGCGCGGCACCTGTTTGCGGAGGTCTCTGTTTGGCGTGGTCCGGCTGGCGAAGGGCCGACCCGCGCGGTCCCCCTGTGTGGCGCGGCTCGTCGTGTGGGCGGGGATTGTTCAACAATTCTTCGATTCTACGTGGGGGCGATCCCACTTTTCGGGATTGGGGGATTGTTGAACGATTCTACTTGTCTACGAGGTGTCACACTGTCGGGTGGTTGTTGGATTGTTGAACGAGTACCCAGGGTGAGCGGGAGTTGACCTCCAGTAAGGTGCAGGTTTTATGGTCGAACGCATGGTCGTGAAGCTGAACCACACCATCGTCGCCGCCCGTGACGCGCGGGTCACCGCGGACTTCCTGAGCGAGGTCCTCGGTTTCGCGCCCGCCGAGCCGTTCGGGCCGTTCCTGTCCATCCACACCGACAACGAGGTCACCCTCGACGTCCTCACCACCACCGACGACATCGCGCCGCAGCACTACGCGTTCCTCGTCTCGGAGGAGGAGTTCGACGTCATCTTCGCCCGCGTCCGCGCCACCGGCGGCCGGTACTGGGCGGACCCCTTCCACCAGCACCCCGACGAGATCAACCACGCCGACGGCGGGCGCGGGGTGTACTTCGAGGACCCGTCCGGGCACAACCTGGAGATCATCACCCGCCCCTACGGCGGTTAATACAGGTGTGGTCGTGCGCGAGGCCGAGAAGGATCGACGCATGACCTCACGAGTCCGGCACATCACCGTCGACTGCGCCGATCCCCACGCGCTCGCCCGCTTCTGGAGCGACGTCACCGGCCGCCCGCTCTCCGACGACGACAACCCCGGCGACCCCGAGGTCTTCCTCGACCTCGGGGCCGGTCCGGGGTTGCTGTTCGTCCGGGTGCCCGAGCCGAAGGCCGGCAAGAACCGGGTGCACCTCGACGTCCAGCCCGACACGACCCGCGACGCGGAGGTCGACCGACTCCTCCACCTGGGCGCACGGCTCGAGGACGACCGGCGCCGCCCGGACGGCACCGGCTGGGTCGTCCTCGCCGACCCCGAGGGCAACGAGTTCTGCGTGGAGCGGAGCGCGGCCGAACGCAGCGCAGCCGAACCATCCACAACCGCCTAGGCACGGTCACCCACAAGCACCAAGGCGTTGTCCACAGACACCGCCGGGTTGTCCACAATCCGCAGGTCACCATCCACAGGCCACTGCGGCCCACCGCACCCCGCCGCGACGCCAGCCTCCGCTCGGGTGACGCACGGCGATCGACACCGCCCGGAGTGAGGCCGGCGTCACGTCCGCGGGCGGTCCGGTGAACACGCACGTTCCGCAAGGACCAATCAAGGTAGGAATCACGACCAGGTCTCACCCGGAAAGCCCAACCCTCCGCGACCAGCCGTAACCGCACTGCACTCGAAGGTGGCATCAAGGAGTCAACCGGGCAGTTGACGGGTTACTGTCGCCTGGTCGGGGATGGAAGCGTGACCAGAACGTAGCGCCTTGCGGCGTGCCGCCAGAAACGTGGAGACTGCGCCCGGACCATGACTGCCAACGCCGTGCTGAGCCCCATCCCCAGCCCCCCACACCGGGAACCGCCGCCCGGGGTCACCGCCATGGTGCGGATGATCCGGGAGAGCTTCGCGGTGGTGGAGCCGCGCTCCGAAGAAGTCGCGAAGTTCTTCTACGGGATGCTCTTCAGCCTCGCGCCGACCACCCGCGAGATGTTCCCCGCGAACATGGAGGTGCAGCGCAGCCGCCTGCTGCGCGCCCTCGTGCACGTGGTGCAGATGGTCGACCGCCCGGACGACCTCATCCCGTTCCTGCGCCAACTCGGCCGCGACCACCGCAAGTTCGGTGTGATCAACTCGCACTACGAGTCGGTCGGCACCGCGCTGCTGGCGGCCGTGAAGAAGTACGCCGGCCCCGCGTGGACGCCCCAGGTCGAGATGGCCTGGGCCGAGGCCTACACGATCATGGCCCGCGCCATGCAGGAGGCGGCGGCGGCCGACGACGGCCCGGCCTACTGGCACGCGACCGTCCTGGAGCACCAGCGGGTGAGCCGGGACCTGGCCGTGGTGCGCCTCCAGCCGGACCACCCGGTCAACTACCGCGCCGGCCAGTACGTCAGCGTCGAGACGCCGCAGCGCTCGCGCCTCTGGCGCTACTACACGCCGGCCAACGCGCCGCGCGAAGACGGCATCATCGAGTTCCACATCCGGTCCGTCGAGGGCGGCTGGGTGAGCCGCTCGGTCGTCGGCCACACCAGGGCGGGCGACGTGTGGCGCATCGGTCCGCCGATGGGTCGCCTCGCGGTCGACCGCACGTCCGGCCGCGACGTGCTGATGGTCGCCGGCGGCACGGGTGTCGCGCCCATGCACGCGATCATCGACGAGCTGGCGCAGTGGGGCGAGAACCCGCGCGTGCACCTGTTCGTCGGCGGGCGCACCCGCGAGGACCTCTACGACCTGGACAACCTGCAACGGGTCGCGGCCAGCAACCCGTGGCTGACGGTCGTGCCGGTGCTGGAGTCGGACCCCGGCGCGCGCGGCGTCGAGCAGGGCACGCTCGCGGACGTCGTCACGCGCTACGGCGCGTGGGAGGAGCGGGACGTGCTCGTGTGCGGGTCGCCGGGGATGATCCGGGCCACCGTGTCGCGCATGCTCGTCGCCGGCACGCCGCTGGACCGGATCCGCTACGACCCGTTCACGCTGGACTGACGCGCTAGCGCTGCTTGGGCTTCCACACGACCAGCGCGGTTTCGTGCCGCACCGGCACGAGGTCGCGGCGGTACGAGGCGTGCACCGACGCCGCGGCCGCCTCGGCGGCGGCCATCGCGGACGCCAACCGCTCGGTCAGCTCCTGCACCTGTGCGCGCAGCGCGCCGACCTCGTGCTCCAGCTCGATGATCCGCTTGATCCCGGCGAGGTTCACGCCCTCCTCCTGGGACAGGCGCTGCACCTCCCGCAGCACCACGATGTCGCGCATCGAGTACCGCCTCCCGCCACCGGACGTCCGGCCGGGCGACACGAGGCCCAGCCGGTCGTACGAGCGCAGCGTCTGCGCGTGCAGACCGGAGAGCTGCGCCGCCACGGAGATCACGAAGAACGGGGTGTCCTCGTCGGTGCCGGGCGGGAACGGGAAAGTCATGTCGACCTCTTCTCCACCAGGGTGTTGATCTCCGGTCGGGGGTCGTGGTCCTCGGTGGCCGCGGCGTAGGCCTCGAGGGCTTCCTTCGCGGCCGGGTCGAGCTTGTTCGGCACGGACACCTGGAGCGTCACCAGCAGGTCGCCGACCTTGCCGTCGCGCTTCTCGACGCCCTTGCCCTTGGCGCGCATGACCCTTCCGGTGGCGGTGCCGGCCGGGACCTTGAAGGTCACCTTGCTCTCGAGCGTCGGCACCGTCAACGTCGTGCCGAGGGCCAGTTCGGCGAAGGTCACCGGCACGGTCAGCGTCAGGTCGTTGCCCGAGCGGCCGAACAGCGGGTGCGGGTTGACGTGCACCCGGACGTACAGGTCGCCCGCCGGCGCCCCGTTGCGGCCCGGTTCGCCCTGGCCCGCCAGCCGGATGCGCTGCCCGTCCTCGACGCCTGCGGGGATGCGGATGGTCAGGGTGCGGGTTTTCGTGCTCACGCCGTCGCCGCCGCACTCGGGGCACGGGTCGTCGATGATCCGACCGGTGCCGCGACAGTCCCGGCACGGCTCGGAGAACGCGAACGCGCCCTGGTTGCGGGTGATCAACCCGGCGCCCGAGCAGGTCGGACAGGTCCGCGGCGTGGTGCCGGGCTTGGCGCCGGAACCCGCGCACGTGCCGCAGGTCGACGGCGAGGACAGCCGCATGGGCACGGTCGCGCCCTTGACCGCCTCGGTGAAGTCGATCCGGACGTCGGTTTCCACGTCCTCGCCGCGCCGTGGCCGGTTGGCCGCGCCGGTGCCGCCGCCGCGCTGGCGGTTGAACAGACCGCCGAGCAGGTCGCCGAGCCCACCCGCGCCGCCGCCCGCCTGCTGCTGGCGGTTGAACAGGTCGCCGACGTCGAAGCCGCCACCGGAGCCGAAACCGCCGGGGAACCCGCCGCCGCCCGCGAACAGCCGGCGCGCCTCGTCGTACTGCTTGCGCTTCGCGGCGTCGGACAGCACGCCGTAGGCCTCGGACACGGCCTTGAACCGCGCCTCGGCCTTGGTGTCGCCGGGGTTGGCGTCCGGGTGGAGTTCCCGGGCCAGCTTCCGGTACGCCTTCTTGATCTCGTCGGCCGAGGCGTCCGAGGAGACGCCCAACTCGCGGTAGAAGTCCTTTTCGATCCAGTCCCTGGCGCTCACCGCCAACGTCCCCTCTGTGTTGGATTGCCGCGACTCCGTCGCGGCGGCTCGGTCGCCTGGAAGTCGACCATCCGCCGCCGATTTCTCCTCGATCGAAAAGCGTGATCGAGGAGAAATGGGCAGCGGATGATCGACGCGACCTCGCGGTGGGTCGGTGTCGGCGGTCCGTCTTCGAGAGCCGACTGGGTTCCCGGTGGATCCCCACCTGTGGTGGGTGTCCGTTGGGGGTGTGCCGGTGCCCGCTGCCGGGCGGGTTTCCGGCCGGTCGGTGCGCCGGAGGGCGGTTCCCCGTTTCGGCGGGGAACCGCCTGTGGTCAGGCTTCCGGGGTCGGCTGGTCTGGTGCGGGCGGTTCCGGTGACGGCTCGTGGTCGGTCACGCCCACCAAGGCCGGGCGGAGTACGCGGTCGCCGAAGCGGTAGCCGCGGCGGAGGACGGCGGTGACCGTCGGGCCGGACACGTCCGGCGAGGTGGAGTGCTGGACGGCCTCGTGGACGGAGGGGTCGAACTCCTCGCCCTCGTGGCCGAACGGCTCCAGGCCGGTCGAGTGCAGCGCGTTGACCAGCTTGTCCGCCACCGCCTTGAACGCGCCGGTCAGGTCGCCGTGCGCGGCGGCCCGCTCGACGTCGTCCAGCACGCCCAGGAGTTCGTTCGCCACCTGCGCCTTGGCGCCGTTGACCACGGCCTCGCGGTCGCGCTCGACGCGCTTGCGGTAGTTGGCGTACTCGGCCTGGAGGCGCTGGAGGTCGGCGGTCCGCTCGTCGAGCTGGAGCTTCAGCTCGGCGGCCTGGTCGACCTCGGGCGCCGCGGACTCCTCGGGGGCGGCGTGCTTGCCGCCCTCGGGGGTCTCCGACTCCTCGACCTGGGTCACGCGCACCTCTCCCGTCTCCGGGTCGATCCGACGTCGGTCGTGCACGACCACGTTCGGCTGCTCGTCGGGGGTGGTCGTCACTTCTTCTCGTCCTCGTCGACGATCTCGGCGTCGACCACGTCGTCCGCCTTGGCGTCACCGGTGGTCGCACCGCCGGCCGCACCCGGCGCGCCCGCGTCCGCGGTCGGCGTGGCGCCCGCGTAGAGGGACTGGCCGATGGCCTGCGACTCGGTCGCGAGCTTCTCCACGGCGGCGCGGACGGCCGCGATGTCGGTGCCCTTGAGCGCCTCGGTGGTCTCGGCCAGGGCCGCGTTCACCTTGTCCTTGACCTCGGACGGCAGCTTCTCGTCGTTTTCCTTGATGACCTTCTCGGTCTGGTAGACGAGGGTTTCGGCCTGGTTGCGGACCTCGGCCTCGTCTCGACGGCGCTTGTCCTCCTCGGCGTGCGCCTCGGCGTCCTTGACCATGCGCTCGATGTCGTCCTTCGGCAGCGCGGAGCCGCCGGAGATCGTCATCGACTGCTCCTTGCCGGTGCCCTTGTCCTTGGCGGACACGTGCACGATGCCGTTCGCGTCGATGTCGAAGGTGACCTCGATCTGCGGGACGCCGCGCGGCGCCGGCGGGAGGCCGGTCAGCTCGAACATGCCGAGCTTCTTGTTGTCCGCGGCGAAGTCGCGCTCGCCCTGGAAGACCTGGATCTGCACGGACGGCTGGTTGTCGTCGGCCGTCGTGAAGGTCTCGGACTTCTTGGTCGGGATCGTCGTGTTGCGCTCGATGAGCTTGGTCATCACGCCGCCCTTGGTCTCGATGCCCAGGGACAGCGGGGTGACGTCGAGCAGCAGGACGTCCTTGACCTCGCCCTTCAGCACACCGGCCTGGAGCGCCGCGCCGACCGCGACGACCTCGTCCGGGTTCACGCCCTTGTTCGGCTCGCGGCCGCCGGTCAGCTCCTTGACCAGCTCGGCCACGGCGGGCATGCGGGTCGAGCCGCCGACGAGCACCACGTGGTCGATGTTGCCGACCGAGATGCCGGCGTCCTTGATCACGTTGTTGAACGGCGCGCGGGTGCGCTCCAGCAGGTCGTTCGTGATGCGCTGGAACTCGGCCCGGGACAGCGTCTCGTCCAGGAACAGCGGGTTCTTGTCGCCGTCGACGGTGATGTAAGGGAGGTTGATGGTGGCGTTGTTCGAGCTGGACAGCTCGATCTTCGCCTTCTCCGCGGCCTCGCGGATCCGCTGGAGCGCCATCTTGTCCTTGGTCAGGTCGATGCCGTTGCTCTGGCGGAACCGCTCGACCAGCCAGTCCACGACGCGCTGGTCCCAGTCGTCGCCGCCGAGGTGGTTGTCACCGGAGGTCGCGCGGACCTCGACGACGCCGTCGCCCAGCTCCAGCAGCGAGACGTCGAACGTGCCGCCGCCGAGGTCGAAGACCAGGATCGTCTGCTCGGTCTCGCCCTTGTCCAGGCCGTAGGCCAGCGCGGCGGAGGTCGGCTCGTTGACGATGCGGAGCACGTTGAGGCCCGCGATCTGGCCGGCCTCCTTGGTCGCCTGGCGCTGCGAGTCCTCGAAGTAGGCCGGGACGGTGATCACCGCGTCGGTGATCTCCTCGCCCAGGTACGCCTCGGCGTCGCGCTTGAGCTTCATCAGCACGCGCGCGGAGATCTCCTGCGGCGTGTACTTCTTGCCGTCGATCTCGGTCGTCCAGTCGGTGCCGATGTGGCGCTTGACGGACCGGATCGTCCGGTCGACGTTGGTCACCGCCTGGTTCTTGGCGGGCTGACCGGTGAGCACCTCGCCGTTCTTGGCGAAGGCCACGATGGACGGGGTGGTGCGCGACCCCTCGGAGTTGGCGATGACCGTCGGCTCGCCACCTTCGAGAACCGCGACGACGGAGTTGGTCGTCCCCAGGTCGATGCCGACCGCTCGCGCCATGGATTCCTCCTGGTAGTACGTGTGTGAGAGCCCTGCGTTGAGCGGGCCCGGCTCAAGTTTGCCAGGTGGGCCGTACTTGAGTCCACCCGGCTCAAGGTTTCTGATCCGTCCAACGTGCGGGGTGGGGGTGGTGTTCCCGGCGGGCCGGTCACGATCGGGTGATGCGGGCCACGTCGGAAGGGGTGGGGACGCAGGTCGGCCCCACCCCGGTGGACGGTCGGGGGTGGGGCCGGTGGCACGCGGGTTCGGCTAGGCGGTGCGCAGGACGACGTTGCCGCTCTTGGTGTCCAGGACGATCTCGGCGGTGCCGTTCGGGTCGTCGGCCACCGAGACCCGGTTGTCGCCGGAGCCCGCGTCGGTGCGCACGTGGTACTTGCCCTGCGGCACCGTCACGTTGACGTCGCCCGAGCTGGCGTCGGCCTTGACGTTCTGCGCGGTCGCCATGGTGACGCTGATGTCGCCGGACCTGCCGTCGACGGTCACCGGACCCTTCATGTCGGTCAGCGTCGTGGTGCCGGAGCCGACCAGGGCGGTGAACGCGCCGGACACGTCGGAGGCCACGACGTCGCCGGACTTGGCGTCCAGGTGGACCGGGCCGGAGACCTTGCGGAGCGTGGCGGTGCCGGAACTGATGCTCAGCTCCACGGAGGCCACGCCCTCCACCCGCACGTCGCCCGACGAGCTGTCGCCGGTGACCTTGGTGTCCGCGGAGGGCACCGTGACGTCGTAGGAGACCGAGCACTGGTTGTCGCAACCGTCCAGGACCAGGGTCGAGCCCTCGACGCGGGTCGTCGGGTCGGTCGGCTTGTCGGCGTTCTTCGGGTAGTTGATCACGCGGCGGACGACCGTGTCCTTGACGCCGTCGGCGCTGCGGATGGTGACCTCGCCGGAGTCGTTCTGCACCCGGATCGTGGTGATCCGGTCGGTCACGGTGCTCTCGTCCCTGGCGGTCTGCTGGACGAGCCGGACGCAGGACGTGAGCGAACCGGCCACGGCCACTCCCGCGACCAGCCACAACGCGACTCGGTTGACCACCACTGCCCCCTCAGGCATCGGGATTTCCGCTGGGCCGAAAGGGTTTCGCCGATCAGCCGGGTTGATGGGACAAAGCTATGCGGCAGCGGGGACGGGACACACCGGGGAGGCCCCCGACCTCGTACGGGGGTTGTCCCTACCCCTCGGTCAGGGGAGGGGCGGCGTCACCTCTGCCGGCGGGTGCTCGGCCAGGCCAGCGTCTGGATCGTCGTCCTCAGTGCCGTCGCCGTCTTCGCGTGGTCCGCCAGGAAGTTCGCCGACGCGATCACGTGGTTGCCGGTCAGGCGCTCCCAGATCAGGCCCTGCACCGGGACCGCGGTGATCGCCAGGTGGAACGGGTTCTCCGAGGGGCCGAAAGCGGATTCCAGCGCCTTCACCACGTCCGCGGTCGGGAGGGTGGCCGGGCGGATCGGGTGGGTGGCCGCGTAGGTCGCCGCCCGCGGGGCCAGGGCGACGATCGCGGCGCGCAGGGCCGGGCGGACGGACAGGGACGGGCCCGTCGGGTCCGCCGGGTTCGGGGTGACACCCCTGGTGTGGTCGAGGATGTCGGCCCACCACTCGAGCCACTCCTCCGCGGCTCTCGCGCGGTTCGCGTTCGGCGGGATGTGGACCGGTACGGGCGGGTCGAGGCCCGGGAGTTCCGGGACGGTGTCGACCGAGAGCGCCAGGGTGTCGCGGAGGAACAGCGCGGTGTTCAGGGCTTGGTTCGTGTCGTGGGATACCTGCCAGGACTCGCGGCCGGCGTGTCTCATGAGTTCATTGTGAGCTTTTTTCGGGGTGTTCGGGCATCAGGAGGGACACGACCTGGAGCACGTCCGCATACCTGGGCGGGGTGTCCGCGATGAGGCCCTGGAGCAGCAGCCCGTCGACGCCCGCCAGCAGCGCCCTGACCCGAGTGGTGTCGCCGAACGCCGCCAGCAGGGCGGTGAGCCACTGCCGGGCGGCCGGGCGGAGGGTCGGGTTCCGGGCCGCCTGGAGGTACAGCTCGTACCCGGCGAGGGTTCGGGATCGGTGTTCGGTCAGGGCCGAGACCAGGAAGCCCGCGATCGCCGCCGCGGTGGGCGGCAGGGCGCGGACCGCTTGGCGGACCTCGTCGGCGGACGTGGTCAGGGCGGCGGTCAGGAGGGCGTCGACCGACGGGAAGTAGTAGACGACCGACGACGCCGGCACGCCCGCCTCCAGCGCCACCGAGCGGTGCGAGACGCCGGTGACGCCGGAGCGCTCCACCACCGCCAGGGTCGCCGCCACGAGGGCCGCGCGCCGGGCCTCGCCGCGGGCCAGCCGGCCGTCACGCATGGGCGCCCAGCTCGATCGCCACCACCCCGGCCACCACGAGGACCAGGCCCAGCACGGTCGGCCAGTTGAGGGTTTCGCCGAACGCCACCACGCCGATCGCCGCGACGGCCGCGATGCCGAAGGCGCACCAGATGGCGTACGCGACGCCGATCGGCATGCCCAGCTTGAGCACGAACGCGAGCGCGGTGAACGCCACCAGGTAGCCGACCACCACCACGATCGACGGGACGAGCCGGCTGAAGCCGTCGGACACCTTCAGGGACACGGTGGCCGTCACCTCACCGATGATCGCCACCGCCAGCAGGACGTAAACCACCGCTAACCCCCCTGCACAACTTGAACAGATGTTCAACTAGTCTACCGGCGGTATGCGATCGACCACGTCCAAGTGGTTACCGGCCAGTAATCGGGCGTAGGCTGCCCAGCCAGGAGTACGGACGAGAAAGGCCACCACCACAATGGGAGCCCTCCAGCTCACCCTCGGCGCCCTCGGCGTCGCCGTCAGCGTGTACGCCTGGGGCCTGTTCGTCGCCGGTGTCGCGAGGATGATCCGGATCATCCGGCTCGGCCAGCCGGACGCCACCCGCAACGGGCCGTTCGTGCCGCGGCTGCGGACGTTGGTCGTGGAGTTCGTGGCGCACACCCGGATGGCCAAGTTCCGCAAGGTCGCGCCGTGGCACTGGATGGTGATGTGGGGCTTCCTCATCGGCTCCCTGGTGCTGTTCGAGGCCTACGGCGAGGTCTTCGACCCCGGCTTCCACTGGCCGGTCATCGGCACCTGGTCGGTGTGGGCGCTGCTGGTCGAACTCCTCGGTCTGGGCACGGTGGTCGGCGGCGTCGCGCTCGCGGTGATCCGCCAGCTCAACCACCCGCGCCGCGCCGACCGGCTGTCCCGCTTCGCGGGCTCGGACTTCAAGGCCGCGTACTTCGTGGAAGCGGTCGTGATCATCGAGGGGCTCGGCATCCTCGGGGTGAAGGCGTTCAAGCTCGCCTCCGGCCTCGAGGAGGCGCCGCTGTGGTCGTCGTTCGTCACGGAGCCGCTCAGCACGATCCTGCCGACGAACCCGGACTGGGTGTCGATCATGGCGATCGTCAAGCTGCTGTCCGCGATGGTGTGGCTGGTCGTGGTCGCCAAGAACCTCACCATGGGCGTGGCGTGGCACCGGTTCAGCGCGTTCTTCAACATCTACTTCAAGCGCGAGGCCGACGGCGGTGTCGCGCTCGGCGCGCTGAAGCCGATGATGAGCGGCGGCCGGGTGCTCGACCTGGAGGAGGCGGACCCGGACAAGGACGTCTTCGGCGTCGGCAAGGTCGAGGACTTCTCCTGGAAGGGCCTGCTGGACTTCAGCACCTGCACCGAGTGCGGCCGCTGCCAGTCCCAGTGCCCCGCGTGGAACACCGGCAAGCCCCTGTCCCCCAAGCTGGTGATCACCCAGCTGCGTGACCACGCCTACGCCAAGGCGCCGTACCTGCTCGCGGGCGGCAGCCGGGACATGGCGGGCGACGAGGTCGGGCTGGTCGAGGACAAGTACGAGGACTACAAGAAGCGCCTCGAGTCGATCGACGTGCTGGCGATGGCCGAGTCCGAGCGGCCGCTGATCGGCGGGCCGGACGAGCTGGGCGTGATCGACCCCGACGTGCTGTGGTCCTGCACCACGTGCGGCGCGTGCGTCGAGCAGTGCCCGGTCGACATCGAGCACGTCGACCACATCGTGGACATGCGGCGCTACCAGGTGCTGATCGAGTCGAACTTCCCGTCCGAGCTGGGCGGCATGTTCAAGAACCTGGAGAACAAGGGCAACCCCTGGGGCCAGAACGCCAAGGACCGGCTCGCCTGGGCCGAGGGCCTGGAGTTCGAGGTGCCGGTGTTCGACGGCGAACTCGGCGACGCGGAGTACCTGTTCTGGGTCGGCTGCGCCGGCGCGTTCGAGGACCGGGCGAAGAAGACCACCCGCGCGGTCGCCGAGCTGCTGCACACGGCGGACGTGAAGTTCACCGTGCTCGGGCCGGAGGAGACCTGCACGGGCGACCCGGCGCGGCGCGCGGGCAACGAGTTCCTCTTCCAGATGCTGGCCCAGCAGAACGTCGAGGTGCTGAACTCGGTGTTCGAGGGCCGCGAGGCCGGTCGGCGCAAGATCGTGGTGACCTGCGCGCACTGCTTCAACACGCTGGCCAACGAGTACCCGCAGGTCGGCGGCACCTACGAGGTCGTGCACCACACCCAGCTGCTCAACCGGCTGGTGCGCGAGCGGCGGCTGGTGCCGGTGGCCGAGGTCGCCGAGGACGTGACCTACCACGACCCGTGCTACCTGGGCCGGCACAACAAGGTCTACGAGGCGCCGCGCGAGCTGGTCGGCGCGTCCGGCGCGAACCTCCGCGAGATGCCGCGGCACGCGGACCGCTCGATGTGCTGCGGCGCGGGCGGCGCGCGGATGTGGATGGAGGAGCGGATCGGCAAGCGCATCAACGTCGACCGGGTGGACGAGGCGCTCGGCACCGCCCCGTCGAAGATCGCGACCGGCTGCCCGTTCTGCCGGGTGATGCTGACCGACGGCGTGACGGCGCGGCAGAACGAGGGCAAGGCCGGCGCGCACGTCGAGGTGGTCGACGTGGCGCAGCTGCTGCTGACGGCGGTGAAGCGCGGTCAGGAGCAGGCGGCCGCGGACGCCGTGGCGGCCGAGTAGGCGCCCGTTCCCGGCGAAGGCCCCGGTCCACTGTGGACCGGGGCCTTCGTCACAACCGGCCGGTGAAGGCGAAGTGGAACACCAGGCCGAAGCCGCCCATGATCAGACCGCCCCACAGCGCCGGCCACAGGCCCTGGACGTGGAACGGCAGTCCCAGCACGCCGGCCAGCCACCCGGTGACCCAGAACGTGACCGTCATGATCACCACGTCCACCACGTCGAGCAGGCAGCCGAGAACCGGCGACTCGTTGCGGTCGCTCAGGGCCATGAGCGGGATCTTGGGCAGGAAGTTCACCAGCATCAGCAGGATCGCGACCACGAGCAGCGTGCCGATCCGGCCGGGCGTCGACGTGTCGCCGAAGTCCACGCCGGGCAGTGCCGTGGTCACCCACAGGGCGAGCGCGGTCAGGACCACCTGCGCCAGGAACAGGATCATGCTCGAACGTTAGGGCGTGGCGCCGGTTCCGGGACCGCGCGACGGCGGATTCGGTGCGGGGTTCAGTCGCCGTCGAACACCCGGTCCGCGACGATGCTCAGCACCCAGCCGACGAACGCGACGATGATCGCGCCCCAGAACGCCGGCCAGAAGCCCGTGACCACGAACGGCAGGCCCAACTTGTCGGCCAGGTAACCGGTGAGCCAGAACATCAGGCCGTTCACCACCAGGCCGATCAGGCCGAGCGTGACGATGTAGAACACGCAGCCGAAGAACTTGACCACGGGTTTGACCACCGCGTTGACCAGTCCGAACAGCAGCGCGACACCCAGCAGGGTGCCGATCTTGGCCACCGGCGACGCGTCACCGAGGTCGATACCCGGCACGACGGTGGAAACCCACACCGCCACCGCCGTCAGCAGCACTTGCAGCAAGATGCCCATGCCGAAGGCTAACTCCGCGAGTGGGCCGGACGGGTGAGGCGAGGCCTGCGCGCCACCCGTCCGGCTCACACCGTCGCAGCCGTCAGCTCGCGGCCAACGGCTTGACGACCACGTTGTTGCCGCCGGTCGGCCCGTTCTCCCAGTCCGCCGCCGCTTCGAACCGCACGTCACCGGTCAGCGCCACGTCGGCCCGAGCGGTGATCGTGAACGACTCGCAGGCGCCCGACGGGGTGTCCGACTGGTAGAAGCTCGACAGCGACACCGTCCGCCCGTCGACCCACGTGGGCCGACTCCCGGTCGCCGACACCACCGTGACGCCCTGCGGGAACTCGACCCGTCCCCACAGGACCGTCGGCACGTTGCCGGTGTCGCAGAGCTGAACGGTCGCCTGGAACTCCGCGCCGACGGCGACCGACGCGGGCAGCGACACGTCGCCGACCCCGGTGTCGATCACCGCGTTCTTCAGCCCGATGCCGAGCGGACCGGCCGAACCGCCCACCGGCAGGGTGATCGGCGCGCTCTGCCCCGTGGCCGGGTCCACGACCGAGTCGCCGCCGCCGACCGTGAAGCCGTAGCGGTTCGACGAGACGTAGGTGCCCAGGCGGTAGTCGTCCGCCCGCAGGTCGCCGAAGCGGTAGTGGCCCTGGGCGTCGGAGTTCGTGGCGTAGAGGCTCGACCGGGATCCGGTCAGCCGCATCGAGAATCCCTCGACGGGCGGCTCACCCGGCTGCCGCACGCCGTCCACGTTCTCGTCCAGCCACACCGAACCGGTGATCTCCCCGCCCCGGTACCCGAAGCCGACGTCGGTCCTGCGGTTCGGCCTCACGGTCACCACGACGGTGTCCGGCGACGTGGTCGCCAACCCGTCCGGCTTCGCCGCCGCCACCCGGTAGCGGCCGGCGGGCAGGTCGGACACGTCGGCCGGTCCGCCGTTCACCGTCGTCGTGGTCCGCGTCGCGCCCGTGACGACGTTCTTCAGCGTGATGTCCACCGGGGTGTGACCGGGTTCGCCCGCGTCCGGGACACCGTCGGAGTCGTGGTCGAAGAACGTGGTCACCCGGAGCGCCCCCGCGCCCGGAGCGGCCTCCGCGGTCGCCGTGCCGGCGAGCGCCAGGGCCACCAGGGCAGCACTCATCACCATGCGTTTCATTACAGTTCCCCCCTGTAAGTGACGTACACCCGGAAGACGCCCACCGCGGACCGGGGTTGCGCCGGGGTGTGCGCGGGTTCGCGCGGGCCTACGGTTCACGCATGGCCTCGGACGAAAAGGGTTCCGGCGGCGAGAGCACGGTCACCGTGCTGCTCGCGCTCGGGGTGAACCTGGCGATCGCGATCATGAAGGCCGTCGCGGGGGTGATCACCGGCTCGGCGGCGATGATGTCGGAGGCCGCGCACTCGGTCGCGGACACCTTCACCGAGGCGCTGCTGCTGACCGCGTTGCGCCGGTCCGAGCGCCCCGCCGACCGCCGCCACCCGTTCGGGTACGGCAAGGAGCGGTACTTCTGGTCGCTGCTGGCGGCCGTGTCGATCTTCGTGTCGGGCGCGGTGTTCGCGTTCTACGAGGGTTTCCGGACCGTGTTCGGCGAGGCGGAGGAGCAGACGTCGCCCCTCGTCGGCTACATCGTGCTGGCGATCGCGTTCGTGCTGGAGGGCGTGTCGTGGTCGCAGGCGGTGCGCCAGGTGCGGCGGCAGTCGCGCGAGGAGGGGCGCTCGGTGTGGGCGTTCCTGCGGGTGTCGGACGACCCGACGGTGAAGACGGTGTTCCTGGAGGACTCGGCGGCGCTGGTCGGCCTGCTGCTCGCGTTCGGCGGGTTGGGGTTGCACCAGCTGACCGGGTCGTCGGTGTGGGACGGCGTGGCGTCGTTGGCGATCGGGGTGCTGCTGGCGTTCGCGGCGTACACGCTCGCGTCGACCAACCGGGGGTTGCTGATCGGTCGCCAGGCCGACCCGAAGCTGGTCCGCGGCACGTGGGCGTACCTGCGCGACGAGGTGCCCGAGGTGGAGCAGGTCGTGGACCTGCTGACGATGGCCGTCGGCACGGACCGGGTGCTGCTGTGCGCGCGCCTGGACTTCGACGACTCGCTGGGCGCGGCGGACCTGGAACGCGCGTGCGTGCGCATCGACGGCGAACTGCGCGAACGTTTCCCGGACCTGGACGAGGTGTTCCTGGAGCCCGTGCCGCGGACGGACCCGGAGCTGAGGTCGCGCGTGCTGGCCCGGTACGGCGACCTGAAGCTCTAGCGCTTGGTCGGGCTGCGGTGGAAGTTGAGGTACGCGCGACTGGGCGTCGGCCCGCGCTGCCCCTGGTACCGCGACCCGGCCTGCGACGACCCGTACGGGAACTCGGCCTCGCTGCTGAGCCGGAACAGGCACAGCTGCCCGATCTTCATGCCGGGCCACAGGGTGATGGGCAGGTTCGCGACGTTGGAGAGTTCCAGCGTGATGTGCCCGGAGAACCCGGGGTCGATGAACCCGGCGGTCGAGTGCGTGAGCAGCCCGAGCCGACCGAGCGAGGACTTGCCCTCGAGCCGGCCCGCGAGGTCGTTGGGCAGCGTGACCAGCTCGAACGTCGACCCCAGGACGAACTCGCCGGGGTGCAGCACGAACGGCTCGTCGTCCTCGCTCTCGACCGCGCTCGTCAGGTCGTCCTGCTGCACCGACGGGTCGATGTGGGTGTAGCGGGTGTTGTTGAAGACGCGGAAGAACCGGTCGAGCCGGACGTCGATGCTCGACGGTTGCACCATGACGTCGTCGAACGGATCGAGCACCAGTCGCCCGGAGTCGACTTCCTTGCGCAGGTCGCGGTCGCTCAACAACACGGTGCCCACCCTATGTCCCCGCCGAACCCACCACGCGGCGGGCCTGTGTATGATCGGTCGGGCACGAGCAAGCGGGTGTAGTTCATTGGTAGAACGACAGCTTCCCAAGCTGTAGAGGCGGGTTCGATTCCCGTCACCCGCTCGGAACGACGAAGCCCAGGTCAGAGTCGGTGCAACCGGCAGACCTGGGCTTCGTCGTGATCGGGCTCTGACCCCGTCGTGCTGTTGGCGTGCTGTTAACCGATAGGCGCAAGCACCCCTGACGGGCCGTCATCGTCTCCCCCTTCCGGGACCAACCCGGCGAACCTCTCGGGCATCACCCGGGCGAGCATCCGCATGGCCTCGCGCTCCTCCTCGGTGAAGCTCCGCCACGCGGCCAGGCTCTCCTCCTCGGTCATCCGACCACCACGTTCCCGGGCGATCAACGAATCCAGGCCCGTCGCCAGCTCACGGCCGGCCTCGGACGTCGCGTGCTGGTAGATCAAGGCGGCCCGAGGGCTGTCATGCCCCATCCGCGCCATCAGGTCCCTGGTGCTGACCTTGGTCCGCGCGGCCAGCGTGTTGCCCGTGTGCCGGAGGTCGTGGAACCGCAGACCCGGAACACCGATCGCGGCCACCGCCTTCTTCCAGCCGGTGCGGGGGTTGAAATCACCGCGCCGAAGCGGATTCCCCCGCTGTCCCGTGAACACCCAGGCATCAGGGGCCGAGCCGGTGAATTCTTCGAGGTGGGCGAGCAGCACTTACCGGATCGACTCCGGAATCGTCACCGTCCTAAGACCGGCGCGCGACTTGGGCGGACCGTGGACCAGGCCGCGACCGGGCAGCTCTACGAATGCCCCGGAGACCCGGACCGAACTCGCGTCCGGCGCGACGTCCATCCGCCGCAGAGCGGTGATCTCACCCCACCGAAGCGTGGCGAACGCCGCCAGGAGTACGAAGGCGCGATAACGCCTGTCCGCCATCCGCGCCGCCAGGTCGAACACCTGCGCCACGGTCAGCACCGGCCGTTCCTCGGGGTTCTCGGTGCCGGCACCACGCACCTGACACGGGTTGCGCGGGATGATCCGATCTTCGTTGGCGGCGGTCGTCAGCACAGCCCTCAGGAGGCGGTACGCCTTGGCCGTCATCGAGTTCGAGACGCCCGCGGCTAGCAGGTCCGACCGCCACCGCCTGATCATCGGCGTGCTGAGCTTGCCGAGTTGGACCTCACCCAGGTGCGGAGTGACGTACTTGGCCAACAGCCAGCCGTACAGGTGGACCGTGCGGGGACGCAGATTGGGCCGCTCCACGATCCAACGCTCCGCGTATTCCTGCACGGAGACCTTGCCCAGTTCCGGATCGGTCCAATCGTTGCGCATGATCGCACCTTCGACCTCGACCAACCATCGATCACATTCACGCTCGGTCGCAAATGTCTCAGACGCAAGGTGCCGACCCCCGTTCGGGCCGAGATAACTCGCCTGAAATCGACCGGAGGGCAATTTCCGCACCCAGCCGAACCTGCGCCTCTTCCCGCGCGCCATCAGGCAGCCCTCCTCAGATCGCGACGGACAGAGGCCGCGGTGATCGGCTCGACCCGGCCCGATTCGACGTAAGCCTCCAGGTCCGCTCGCTTGAACCGCACGTAGCGGCCCACCTTGTAGAACCTGACACGCCGATCGGCGACCAGGCGGCGAATGAAACGCACCGTGGTGCTGAGGTAGTCGGCAGCCTCAGTCACCGAGTAGTGCTCGCGAGCAGTCATGCTGCGTCCTCCTCTACGTGCTTGCGTTGTCGTTGTGCGCGGAGCCGTTCGGCGACGGCCGAGGCGAGTTCGCGTTCGGCATCGTTGGCGTAGCCGGACCCGGCGTAGGTCCAGTCGTTGACGATGAGCACCTGGTCCTCGTGCAGGCCGAGGCGTTCGAGCGTTTCGGCGGCGCGGTAGGCGCGTCGGTCGTCGCGGATGCGTTTGAACGTGGTCGAGTAGTGCTTGGACTTGGTGAGGAAGTGGCCGCGGAAGGCGAGCATGTGCGCCCATTTCCGCAGGTTCAGGTCCTGGTAGAAGGGGTGTTCGCCGAGGTCCCACGCGGTTTGGATCATGGCCCGGTGGTGTGCGGAGACCCTGAGGTGGTCGAGGTCGAGTTGGGACCGGACAGGGCGGTCGGGGGTGTCTCGGGCGCCGGTGCCCTTGGTGGCGTACTTGGCGACATAGGCCGCCAACCTGGCGTCACTGAGACCGCCCGCGTCGTCCTCCAGCTCGACGGAGGCGCGGATCGGGCGGACGTCGACCTGATCGCCCCACCTGAGGTCGAGCACGGTTCCGTCCGGGCGCGGGACCTCCACCAGCACCCTGCGGGCAGCGGCACGGACGGCCTGGTCCACGAGTTCGGCGGTCGCCCAGGCCGGTGACGGGTCGTGCGGGCCGTCTGCTCCGTCGATCCGGACCACGGCGTGGAAGTGGACCAGGCCGCGCCGCTGGTACTCGGCGACCTTCGCGTAGGACAGGCGCGCGACGTGCTGAAAGGACCGAACAGTGAGGCCGGCGGACCGGGCCAAAGCGCGGCGCAACGCGATGGTGAACCGGTGCCACAGCTTCCCGGCATGGGCCTGCCACAGCACCGCGCCCTCGTAGTCGTACTCCCCCACCGGACCGCCGATGCGGGGGTCGTCGGCGTGGTGGAACTCGCCGCACCCGGTGCACGGGCGAGGCTTGCCGCCCCTGGTCTTGGGCCGGTTGTGGACGGTGCCGAACGACGGCGCGGTCAGCGTCACGAACAACCGCGGCTTCTCGGCGACCGATTCCGGCACGCCCTTGGAACCACCGGACAGACCGGCACGCATCAGGTGGAACGCATCGGCCGCGTACCGGTCAGAACAGGTCTGGCACACCGACGCACGCCGATTCCCGCACGGCACCATCACGTCCCCACCCAGGTGGGCGAGGACGTCGGGACGGTCCCGGCCTTGGACCTGCCAGGCACCGGACAGCCGGATCGGAGCGGAACACCCGCCGATCGCGGTGACCTTGTCCCGCCATTCCCGGTAGTCGGTGCGACGGACCCGGTCGGCTATCCGGTCTTGCAGCGTGAGGACCATCGATCCTCCCTTCGTTAAGCGGTGTTGAGCTGCGAGGCGAGGGCTTCGGCGTAGGACTGGGGCACGTTCACGACGTCTCGGACGTCGGCTGGAGTCAGGGACCGGCCCTCACGACGGGCCTGTGCCGCGCGGTTCTCCAGCGACGTCCGCAGTGGGGCCGGCAACCGCAGTGACGGCGAGGGCCGAGCAGGCTCCGGAGGCTCGACCCGGTCCCGTGCCGCCACGCAGCGGTGTTGCACGATCGGCAGGACTTCGGCGCGTGGAGCTGGTGCGATTCGGCGAGCCGGTCACGGAGCCTGCGCACCGCCCGCGTCTCGGTCACGACGCTTGTCGGCCGGGCGGCGCGTGCAGGAGTTGACGCTCACGCCCAGTGAGGCCGCCGACGACACCGGCCGCGCGGTACCGGTTGTTGCCGGCTCCCCGGGCTTCCCAGTCGAGTTGATCGGCACGGCACGTGTGGAGCACTGGGCACGCGGCGCAGATCTCCGCCGCTTCCTGTTCCTTGCTGTAGGAGAAGAACAGGCGCGGGTCGGTGTCCTTGCACGCCGCTTGGTCGCGCCACTCCGGCGGCTCGCCCAGCCCGCCGAACAACGCGATCATCAGCGTGCGGTGACCTTCGTGCTGCGGTTGGAGGCCGTTCACGCCGCCACCGCCGTTCCGGCCTGCACGAACGCCACCAGTTCGGCGAGGTCCCGATCACTGGTGTACGCCGCGCGCACCCGTCGCGGGGTGCGGGACCGTCCGTCGACCCGGTACCCGACCCCGGCCGTCGACTCGTCGGCGGCGATCTCGTCCGCGATCGCGCCACGTTCCCGCGCCCCGTCGCCGAGCACCATGTCCGGGTGCCGCTCCGAGGTCACCCGCAGGCACACCCGGTGCGGCAACAGATCCCGGATCGGCACCACGTCTTTCGACGGTTCCTGCACGTACACGTCCAGCACGTCGTTGGTGGCACGGCCCATGCTGGAGATCACCGCGCACGCGTTGGCGATCTCGTGCGCGAACTCCGAGTTGTACGCCATCAGGTAGCCGACTTCGTCCAGGATCAGCCAGTCCACCGGGTGCTCGACCGACACCGGAACGCCACGCACTCCCTTGCGCTGCAACCGCTTCTGCTTGCGCTCCATTGTGGACACGAACTTCGCGATCAGCTCCGCGCAGTCCTCCGGCGAATCGGCGTACCGACCGTGCAGGATCGGCTTCAACGCCACGAACTCCAGCAACTTCGGGTCGCACACCCACGGCCGCACCAGGCCGTCCCGGATCATCGGCGCGACCGCCCGCAACTTGGCCATCACCACCGAGTTCTTGCCGGACCCGGTCGCGCCCGCGGTGAGGTGGTGCGTGCCGATCAACGGCTCCCGCCACTCCCCGCCCAGTTCGTTCTCGCCCAGGCACAACGACTTCAGGTCCACCGCGGCGGACGACTCCGGCATCAGCGGCGCGGGGATGACGAGGCCGAACGGTTCGTCACGCTGGACGATCAGCACCACCTCACCCGGCCGCCCTTGCTCGACGGCGACCCGTTCGGCCTTGAGCGTCGCGGTCAGCTCCGGCAGCGCCGACGTGAACGCCCGCAACGCCTGCCCCGGCACCAGCCGCACCCGCACCGTGTCGATCGACGCCGACCACGACCGGACCTTCAGCACGCGCGGGACCAGCACCTCACCGGTCTTGTGGTGGACCGTGGTCAGCCCGCACGACCCCATCAACCCGACCCACCGCCGACCCGAGTACGCGCCCACCCACCTGCGCCGCCAAGCACGCACCACCGGCGCGGCCCAGGTGTCGAACGTGTCCGGGTGGCCCCGGTACCAAGCCCCGGCACCGACCACCAGGCCGCCGACGACACCCCCGGTGACCTCCGGCCCCAACCCCACCACCGCCCCGCCCACGAGGCCAGGGCCGACGGCCGCGCCGGGGTGGCGGACCAGCCACCGCACCACGCGGAATTCCCACCCGGCCGTGCGGCGGGACCTGCCGGAAGGCAGTTTCGACATGACGTCCTCCAGTGATCCGGGCACGGCAACGGCCGACCACCCGCGACAGGTGACCGGCCGTTGCCGTGAAACGTGGCTACGTGCGTGGACCGCCCCGCCGTCGACGCGCGGGCGCCAACTGCGACCGGGAGTAGGACAGCGAGGTCCGCAGCACCGCGACCGACCGCACGAACGCGTTGTGCCCGCCCCGGAACCCCTCCCGCCGGTACGGAATGCCGACCGTGGCCTGCCGGAGAAAACGCATCGCCCGGTCCAGGCTCTCCAACGCCGTGTTCATTTCCTGCGACACGCTCACACCCTCCATTCCCGATTCTTCAACTCGGCCTCGTACCGCATGGCCTGATCCTTGAGTTCGGTCAGCCGTGCCTTGACCGTGTCGATCAGCTTCCTCAAGTCCTCCGGCGGCGTGACCCGCCAGGAACCGGGAGGAGCCGGGTTGTCCTTCATCTTCGCGACCATCTTCTCCAGCGGCGCGAATTGTTCGCTGACGAACTCGATCGCGTTGACGAGGTTCGCGAACTTCTCCTCAGCCCGCTTGTTCGTCACCGGCGGACCCCTTCAACCGGGCTGACGACTGCAACGCCTGCCACTGCTCGTACAGGTCCCACCCGGCCTCGCTGACCCACACGGAGACCACCGGCGCGAAGATCGCACCCTGCCGCATCCTGGTGCGACTGGCACCAGTCCGAGCGAATCCCGCGTGCAGCAACCGCAGCACCACCGATGCCTCCAGTCCTCCGACTGGCCGCATCCGCGCTTCTCCGATCTGCCGATAAGGCCGACCGGAAGCGACGGTCAGCACGTATCCGTTGACCGAACACGCCTGCCCGAGAACGTCGAGCACCAGTCGCATCTCGGCGGGGTCGCCAGGTCGGTCCATCGCGTACGCCAAGCTCTTTTGCATTGCCACTCCCCACATGGTTGACGTGAGGCGCACAGAGTTGTGCGCCCCGTTTTCTGGCATGGCTCTACCCACTGTGGAATTGACAAGGAACGAACAGCCGCGAAGAACGGCTTACGAATCAGTCACTCAGGCCGCAGCGCGCACCGGACGTACCGCCGGCTTCAACCCGGCTGCCTTGAACCACAATCCGGCCGAGGCGATCTTGCGCGGGTCCACGCGGTCGGGAATCTCGTAGGTGTTGACCACGGCGTCGATCAGCTCGACGTACATCCCTTCCTCGAACCCTTCGCCGGGGTCACCGGGCAGGTTCACCCGAATCTCCTCGCCCTTCCCCGCGCGACGCCCCTCCACCGGCAACGGCTTGGCGAACAACGTGACGACGTACTGGACGTCCCCCGACAGCCGATCCACGACCGGCGACACCGACCCGTCGTCGGCCTCCCGCATCTTCATGACCGGTGCTTCCGTGACCATCAACCGATAGCCGCCGAGCATCACCGGCAAGTCCTGCAACGCCACCCGCTCCACCTCCACCCGATCCTCGCTTACCTCACCAGCATAGCTAGTAAAGCTGACAGAGACGGTAGTCCGTTCGGGTGACTTTCAGCTGAGCTAGCTTTGCCGCTACAGTCGGCGCATGGCCCTAGACGCGGCGGACCCCAGACCGGCGTACCAGCAGATCGCGGACGACCTGCGCCGTTTCATCGCCTCCGACGAGGCTGAGATCGGCGACAAGCTCCCGTCCCTCGCCGAGCTGCAAACCAAGTACAACCGCGCCGTGATGACGTTGCAGAAGGCGCTGGACCTGCTGCGCAACGAGGGCCTGGTGCTGTCCCGCCAGGGCGAGGGCACGATCATCGTCCGGAAGCCGGAATCCCGTGCGGAGACCGAAGTCCCGTCCCCGCACGAGATCCGACAGTTGTTCGACCGCGTCAACGAGGCCCTGGACGACCTCAGCCGGCGCGTCGCCGCGGTCGAGGCCGAGGTGTTCCGCTCGACGTCAGACGGTCCTCCAGCCGCTGAAGACGACCGGTGAGATCGTCCAACCGCTCGACCAAGTCCTGAGACCTGGCGTGCAACTCGCGCCAGTCCTCAGCCGTCCACTCGTTGTCCCCGGCCACCCGCACGCCCCCTCTGGTCGTCGGCTCAGACTCGTTGCGCGTGAGCCAAGTCCTCCGGTTCCTGCTCAAGCCGTGAGTTGACGGCCGGCAGCCAGACGATGCGTGCGGACACGTCGTCGTCCGCGGCGGTGAACACGCGCAGCGCGCTCTCCGCGTCCTGGACCCGCATCCGGAGCCCGCCGTCGACGGCGACGACCTCCGCGTGACCCGGGAACGCCATGCCCCAGGCGGCGAACCACCCGTTGAGCCGGTCGCCGTACTCCTGCACCACGGCGAAGAGCCGAGGCGCGAAGTCCACCACCATCCCGTTCAGGATCTCGGCGAACTCCTCCTCACCGCACAGCGGTTCGAGGGTTGTGGTGTCGTGATGGGTAGTCGATTCCATACGACGAGCATCAACCCAAATAACCGCACGTCACAGTGTCACCGACCGGACGTCGGGGTGACGTGGTGACATGAGCGCGTCACCCCGGCGTCACCTGTGTTGCGTGCACGCCACTGACACACTGGAGGGGTAGACGGGAATCGGGAGGTACCGCCGTGAGCAGCGACGTTCCGAGCTGGGCGCGCCGGATCAGGGTGCTGCGCGAGGCCCGCGGCTGGTCGCAGTCCGAGGCCGCGGAGCAGATGCGCCGACACACGCAGGACGTGTTGCCGGACCCCGACCACCTGGTGCGTCGGTGGAAGGCTTGGGAGCGCGGCGAGAACAAGCCGAGCCCGCACTACGCCCCGATCATCGCCGCGACCCTGCACACCGTGACCACGGCCCTGTTCCCCCCGGTCACCCGCTCGGAGTCGGGCCTGGAAATCGTGGACGCCACCGGCATGGACACGATGGAGATCATCTCCCGGTTGCAGTCGTCGTCGGTGAACGAGGCGACCTTGCAGGCCCTGCGCATCACCGTGGACCGCCTGTGCTCCGAATACGCCCACAGCCGCCCTGACGAGCTGCTGATCGAGGGGCGCCGGTGGCTGCGCCGCATCGTGGAGATGCAGGAACAGCGGTTGAGCTTCACCCAACGCCGCGACACCCTCGAACTGGCCGGTTGGCTCGCGTTGTTGGTGGGCTGCCTGGAGTACGACCTGGGCGATCGCCGAGCCGCGGAGGCCACCCGCCAGGCCGCCCTGAACCTGGGCCATGAGGTGGGCAGCCCCGGAATCCTGGGCTGGGCCTACGAGATGAAGGCGTGGTTCGCCCTGACCTCCGGCGACTACCGAGGCGTGATCGCCGCCGCCGGAGCCGGCCAATCCGCCTCCGGCAGCCATTCGGTGGGCGTCCAGCTCATCGCCCAGGAGGCGAAGGCGTGGGCACGCATGGGCCGTGAGCCCGAAATGGAAGACGCCCTGGAACGCGGCCGGGTACTGCTGGACTCGATGCCCTACCCGGAGAACATCGACAACCACTTCGTGGTCGACCCGCTGAAGTTCGACTTCTACGCCATGGACTGCTACCGCCACGTAGGCAACGACCGCCTGGCCTCAACCCTGGCCGACGAGGTGATCCGAGGAGCCACCGACTTCAACGGCTTCGAACGAGCCCCCATGCGCATAGCCGAAGCCCGCGTAACCCTCGGCGTGGCCGCAGCCCGCGACGGAGACCTGGAAGCAGCAGTCGCCTACGGCCGCCAAACCCTGGACAGCGAACGCAAATCCCTGCCCTCCCTCGCGATGGTCTCCCAGGACCTGGCCACCGTCCTGACCCAACGCTACCCAGGCGAACCCGAAGCCGAGGACTACCTGGACCGCCTCCATGAAATCCGCCGCACCCGCTGACCCGACGCCGATAGCCCAGGTGTTCAGAGTTTCTTTTCTTCTTCAAGGCGGCCCCCTCCGGGGGCCGCTGGCCGCTCGTGTCTATTCAGGCTGTTGCGGCCAGGCTCCTGCGGTGTTGTCGGTCGCGCCAACGCGGGCCTGGCGGCCCACGGGCGCGACCTGCGAGGCACCGAAGCCTGCCCGCAACAGCCCGAGGCCACGGCCAGCGGGCCTCGCCGAGCAAACACGTTGTCGAACCAATTCACTTGTGCTGAGGAATTACCTTCGGTGGTGAGGTTTGAACGATTGTCTATGTGTAGTCGTGATCAGGTTGGCCATGGCGCTCGAATAACGCACCCGCAGGCAGCACAAAGCACTAAAGACATCGGCCTGCCCACAGCCTTGTCATCACGCGACTTTAGTGCGGCAACGTATAGCAGGGCTGAAACGAAGCGAAGGACAAAAAGAAGGAACCTGTATCGGGCGAATACTCAGCATTGAAACAGCGAGCACGAGAACCGACATCAGGTAATGATGCCGAAACTCAATCAGGCATCGCACTAATCGCCACCAGACCGCGCCACTGTCACTATCGTCGCGACTACCGCAAGACCCAAATACTTGGCCATTCGTACTGGCACCGCATTTCCTATTTGCCGCTCAATAGACTCATAGGTGCCCTCGAAGTCGTAAGTGTAGGGAAAAGTTTGAAACCAAGCTGCTTCGCGAAGCGTGATTCCGCGGTTCTCAATCGGGTGAATGAAGGAGCCACATGCTGGTGTAGTGCACCGAGTGGTCATGGTAGGTGCCGGCGAGTCCAGTCGAATTCGACCATAGGAGCCTGTCGCACGCCGCGCCCCTTTTCCTTTGCGGTCCACATCGTTGTGACAACGAAGGCGGAGATGCTCAGGAAGGTCAAACCGGGTGCCCCCTACAGGAATCGCACTTACGCGCGCCAGCGTTTTAGCTGCTAGCTTACGGTACTTTGATAGCGGATCACCGACCCGGCTTTCTTGATCCAACCGCTCAAGCGCATTGCCAGCAGTTACCGCCGAAGGCCGTTCGTCGCTGGCAAAGTTGTCCCAAAAATTTTCGGGAAGCCTGCTTCTTAGACCCTTAACCGCAAGAACCACAAGGCGACTCCTGCGTTGAGGTACGCCGAAATCGATAGCGTTCAATCTATATGTAGAAAATGAGTAGCCAAGTCCGGACAGTCTCGATGTAAGCTCGCCGAAGCGAGGATCACGTGCGAGCCCCGGTACGTTCTCAAGCAGAATTGCCCTTGGTTTGAACGCTCTTACAAAACGCACTACCTGACGAATAAGGTCATCCCTTGCCTCGTCGGTACTACGCCCACCGGAAAGTGTGGAAAAACCTTGACAAGGAGGACAAGCCTTCAGGAGTGTCAGTTCACCACTGGCCAGCCCTAGATCTCGACGCATCTTCTGGGCAGGTAGCGTGCGTATGTCGCACTGATACAAACGCGTGTCGGGGTGGTTCAACTTATACGAACGCGCAGCATCTGAATCCAACTCGACCGCACCGAGCACCTGGAAGCCAGCATCTCTGAGACCTTGCGTGGCTCCGCCTGCACCGGCGAACAGGTCTACGGCGGTCAATGCAGTCACCAGCGTATCTTAGCGGATGACTCCAGCTGCCGTTAGACTGTTGGGCAACAAATCGATCACACAGTTTCCGTGCCGTGCGACGTTGCAAGGCTCGATGCGATCCGCTCACTTACCACGTCTGGTGACTGACGCATATTAACCAAGGACAGTTTGGGCGTCACTCGTACCAACTGACCTGACAGGGCCTCCAAACCAAAAAGTACTTGATTGAAGTCCTCTGCTACCATCTTCTTCCATTCTGGTTTCGACTGCCGAAGCTCCAGCATGGCAACAGGTTCACCGCTCGCGGTCCCTTGCTGCTTCTCCCAAAGAATTTCAAGAACCTCCCTCCAGTCTACTGAAGTTTCGAGAGGTGTGAACATTTGCGCAATACGCTTTTCCTTGTCGTTTGGCGATTCTATCGCACGGAGAACCTCAGCGATAGCGGTCAAAGGATAGTGAAATTCCTGCACCGCACGGTAGAGTTCGATCAACGAGTCAACAGCCAGAATGGCGACAGGAGGATCTTGCGTTCTGCACTCTTGGAGAATGGCTGGCTCAGCGTCCGCAGAGCTTCTGGCGAAGCCAGCAAACTCGCGAGAGATCACGACAGCGAAAGAGGCTCCAGTCTCCTTTGCGTGCGCGGCGGCTCCGCTAATTTCTGCGGCATCATTCTTCAGAGGGTGTTTTGACCCTTTGGCTTCGACGGTGAAACGAAGCTCGTTCTCTCCGACCGGAGCGACGACCATGACATCTTTCTTACCGGAAGCGCCGTCTACCTTGGTCTTGAACCCCATGATGGTGAACAGCTTGGCCAAAGCTTGCTCAAATGCGCTCCCACCCTTATAACTCCTATCGGCGACCTCCTTGATGATCAAGTCTGGGCTATCTTTAAATGTAGTCGCAAGTGAGCGAAGCAGCGACTCACGCCATGCCATCACTCTGTCAATCAACTCGCTATCGACGCCTGCATCGAGGAGGTGACCTTTCAAGAGCAAGTCGGCAATGGCGTACATCTCTACTAGCTTCTGAGCCTGCCTGCTGTTTTTATTCCTTCCGAATGTGTCGACCATAGTGGTGAACAGTGGATGGTCAGTATTGGTGACAATCCTGTTGTCGTCAATATCCAGGCGCGCGGGGACCTCGCTCGAACCATTGGGCTCGATCGCCAGTCTCGTTTTCGACGGGTCCAGACGCGACAGATCTGCATTCGGGTCACTCAAAATCAGCGCGGTCAGCGGTTCGCGCACCATCTCGCGAGTGGTAATAGGCAGCTCTGCCACGTGAGGAGCGCTGGGTGAAGAACTGTCGACTGCGGTCAACCGCTGTCGTGCAGCCCGGTAGAGCGCAACCTGTAGAAATTCGAGCTCCCTACCGGCCGGGCTTGCCCGATGAAGCCTCTCGCGGTCGGCAAGCAATTCATTATCGAGGCCGTCTGCGCGAATGACTATCTGCATCCTGTTGAAGACGCCGTACGAAGGCTCGTGAAGAAACAGCTTTGGGTCGTCGGAGTTTAGAAGCCTATCCCTGACCAGGATGAAGAAACCTTCGCTCCGCCCTGCATCGGTCCTCCCCTTCTGGAAGAGTGACCGATCGTATAGTCGGACCTCGAAGCTAACTTCACCCATCACTGGAAACGTGACTGTTTTTCCCCGCGCGACACTATCGGAGAACGTCAAGTCTCCCGCGAATACTCCGGCCTGCCGGACTTCTTTCCAATCTGTCCCAAGACGTTTCTTAATGTCTTTGGACGACGCATCCCAAACGGCGATAGGGTCTTTCTCAATTTTGGGCTTTACTTCAGCATCATCAACATACACTTTGAAGTCGGGCCTGCTGGGCATTCCATTTCCTAGAACCCAACCCAACCTTGCAGATGTCAGGGAAATGTCTGGTTTAAGCCGATCAATGATCGCTAGCGTCCAAGAGGGCTTATTCCATGCTGCGGAGAAGCTTTTCGGTATGACTCGAAAGAGAGACTCGGCATAGGTTCTTGCTTCAGGCTCGGAAAGTTCCGAGACGGGAACCTCGAAACTTCGCCGACTGTCGGAATCATTGGGCTCAATCTTAGGCGCGAGCCCGTAATCGACAGCGATTAGATAGTAATGCCCATCGCGATGACAAAGGTGGGAGATCGTACGGCCAACGGCATAGCTCGCCAGCTTCCCGATCCCAAACTTACCGATCATCGCACGGGTGCGTTTACCGTCAAACGATCTCGCGATTCTTTCCGTGCCGTCAGCTTTAGGACTTTTGGCGATCCACCAGAGGTGCTTAATTCCCTCGATGTTCATCGAATCGCCATCGTCCCAAACCAGAACGGTACTGTTCGTCACAACGCCAGGAAGGTGTACGCGAACCTGCTGGGCCAGGGCATCGTACCCGTTTGTGACCAACTCTTCGACGGCTTTATTCGGTGAGGAATAGAGGTGCTGGGAGAAGTGCTGCAAGATCGCATAGTCGATTTCTACACGAACCGTCGCAACGTGGTTCCCTGATGCCTCGGTGTCACTCATTCAGCTCCCTCGCCCACGGCACGCCAAGTCCACTAGGGTAGGCGACTTTTCGGTGCGACTAAATCACTAGATTGAGTGGTGCTGATACGATTTAATCGCTCATATGTTCGAGTCGCAACCGGCTCACGTGATGCATCTGCCGACAATGTTATCGGAGGTAGAGCTTTGCTCACGTCGCACCCAACGGTGGTATGTACGAGCTGGTGGCTCTCACAGGTCTACAACGCGGGTGGGAGGATCGACTCTACGCTTGATGTTCGTGCCGTAGGCGGCTTCGAGGTATGAATCGTCTACATCCGAAGGGCGGCACGGTCCTCGCCGGACGGGCAGGCCAACAGGATGGTGGGGGAACGACGTGACGTCGCGTTGGGAGATGGGCCGGGACATCGCACCATCCCGTCGACCTCCACGAGGGCTATCACGCAAGTCGGGGGCCTGCGAGCCTGGGAGGTCGCCTCCAGTTCACGGGCATGTCGCAGGCCCCCGACTTGCGTGACAGGGCTACGCCAGGTCGACGGGATGGTGCAAAGCCCCTCCTTGTGAGGAGGTCGCGCCGCGGTTCGGTGGCAGCCCGGCGTGCTGTTCGCGTGCTGTAAGCACCGGTCAGGAGCGGTCGGCGCGGGGTACTTGGGGCCGATCTCCGCCGCAGGTCGAGGCTCCTACCTGGGGTAGCAGATCGGGTTCCCAAGCTGTAGAGGCGGGTTCGATTCCCGTCACCCGCTCGGAACGACGAAGCCCAGGTCCCGCTGGTCTCGCCGGCCGACCTGGGCTTCGTCGTGATCGGGTTTCCCCCGCCGCCGTGCGATCCACGTGCTGTCAGCCGGGTGTCGCGAACCCACGCCTTTCCGATCGGCAAGAGCCTGCTGCCGTCCTGAGGGCCAAGCGAGCCGCCGTGGTCGGACACCCATGCGGAACGCCGTGGAGTTGCTCGGCGGTAGTTCACACGAACGGCGCAACTGAGCTCTGTGTTGTCGATTGGTCGGACGGATGTCTTGCGTCGCCATCGGGCTTGGTGTTATGCGCGCGATATGCGCGAATGAGGCCCCCTCGAAGCGCACTCGATAACCGTTCCCGGCGGGTGCCGAGCAAAGCGAGAACGCCTCCACCGGTGGGTGCGGCGGCGTGTTCCGCGCACCCTCCGCTGCCTTGGCCGGGCTGTAATCGGAAGAGCACGCAGCGTCCACTTCCATCTTTCGCCCGATATAAAAATGGACCCGACGTCCAGTTCCACAACGCTCCTACCAGCGGTTTCAACAGCCGGCACAGCCGGATCGATACCGTGAGGGTTACTCACACACGACTTCGGCGGGCGACCGGTGAATCGGCCGCGAAGGGAAAGGTTGACAAGTCGGGTAGTTTGCGGCTGCCGGTTCTAGCGGAGGTTGGTCGTGAAGTTCACCCGTTTCATGTCGTTGGGCTTTTTACTGGGCGTTCTCGCCGGATGCGGCGATGCCGGGCAGGGGACCAGTCAGGTTCCGGTCGGCAATGCGGCCGCCACCACCACCATGGCCTCGCCGCAGTTGTTCAGGCTCGGGGAGGAGGCCACCGAGGGTTGCGGGAACAGTGGTTGCGCGTTGAAGTTCACGCTGGTCAAGGTGTCCGAGTGCACGGGTGAGCGCGGCGGGGAGACGCTGCCTCCCGGCACCAGCCGAAAACTGCTCTGGATCGAGGTGGAGACGAGCAACGCCTACGACGCGTCGACGTTGCCGGCGTCCCGGTTCACCCAGTTCACCGCCATCAACCCGACGGGCGTCACCAAGGGCGCGATCAACCCGACGACGCCCGGGCCGTGCGCGGCGAAGGCCGATCGGGTCGGGTTCACCGGTGAGCCCTGGGCCCAGGGTCGGAAGTACTCGGGCGCGGTGGAGGTGTTCCTGCCGGACACCGCGACCAAGGTCGTCAACGCGGAGGGTTACTGGCAGTGGGCGGTGCAGTGAGGCGGTGCGTCACGACGAGCAGGTGGGACGAGACGCCGATCATCGACTCGTCGCGCTCGGTCTGCTCCAGTGACCACATGAGGTAGTCCAGGTGGTCCGGGTCGGCGTAGATCGCTTCCAGGTCCGCGTTCGGCAGCATCCAGGCCGGCCCCTCCACCGCGAACGTCCCGGTCACCGTCAGCCCCGCCTCCGCGGCCTCCGACGCGCCCTCCCACGGCTGGTGGAAGTACGCCTTCGTGAACCACGGGGTGTCGGCCGGCGGGTGGTGCTCACCCGTCGCCACGGCGGTCGACACGACCTGGCGGTAGCGCGGGTCCAGCGGGAACTCCTTGCGCAGGCCGTCCCACATCGAGGCGTGCCGGGTGATCACCTCCGCCGCCACCAGGCCTCCCGGGCGCACGACGCGGCACGCCTCGCGCCACGCCGCCACGCGCTCGGCGCGCGACAGCAGGTGGTAGAGCGGCCCCATCAGCAGCACCGCGTCGTGCGGTCCGTCCGGCAGGTCCGACGCGAGCCCCTGGACCGCGCGCAGCCCGGCCGCGGACGCCTGCTCCACGTGCAGCGGCACGGGGTCGACGACCAGCACGTCGTGCCCGTCCTCGGCCAGCCACCGCGAGTGGATGCCCGCGGCACCGCCCACGTCCACCACCGACGAGCCCGGCCGCAGGAAGCGGCGCAGCAGTGCCCGCACCCTCAGGTACTCGAGCCGACCGTTGCCCGCGAGCAGCCTCCCGGACTCCTCGCCCCGTTCGTAAAACGTTCTGATCGTCTGGTCCACACGTCCAAACTACGAAGCGCCCCAAGCGAATTAGCCACCGTCGTCGGGTCGCGACGAGGCGCCCGGAGCCCCTCGACCCGGCGGGTCGACGCACGTCACCACTTCGGTCACCCCGAAGTTTTTCCGCCCGACCACGTCATGCCGGCCGATCACGGCACTCCTCTCCACATGGGTGCAGGGGTGAACGAGCGTCCGTCGTCCGCGGCGGGCGCCGCGAAGCATGCCGGCGGGCCGGGAATTGCGCTGGTGGATCCGGTTCCGCTGTTCCGGGAAGGGGTCGCGGCGGTGGTCAGGCGCACACCCGGGTTGCACTGGCTGGGCGCGACCGGCCACCTGCACACGGCGGTGCGGCTGCACGAACGGCTCCGGCCGGATGTGCTGCTGGTGGACTCGGTGTTGGACCCGCAGGGTCACCTCGCCACCCTGCTGGTCGAAACCGACCCGGGGCTCGCGGTGGTGTCGCTGGTCCGCGAACCGCACCGCACGGCCAAGTACGTGCGCGCCGCGCTGGCCGCGGGTGTGCGCGGACTGGTGCCGCGGACCGGCGAGATCGCCGAGATCCTGCTCGCGATCACCCGCTCGCACCAGGACCGGGTGTACCTCGACCCGACGCTGGCACCGCTGGCCGCGGGGTTCACGCCGGCCGCCGAGGCGGGGAGCAGACGGGCGCTCTCCAGACGCGAGTACGAGGTGCTCCAACTGATCGCCGACGGCCTGGAGAACCAGGCGGTCGCGAACGAGCTGTACGTCTCCGTGGAAACCGTGCGCACGCACGTGAAGAACATCCTGCGCAAGCTGCGGGCGAGGGATCGCACACACGCGGTCTCGCTGGCCTACCAGGCCGGGCTGCTGACCGGCAATCTGAGGGCATGACCGCCTTCATCCTCACCTGCCTGGCCGTGGCGCTGTCACCGGGGCAGACCCTCGCCGTGGTGATCGACCAGTCGCTGCGGGCCGGCCGCTCGGCGGGACTGGCCGCGGTGGCGGGCAACTCGCTCGGCCTGGTGTTCTGGGCGGGCGCGTCCGCGCTGGGACTCACGTTCCTGGTCCGGACGTCGCTCATCGCGTTCCTGGTGCTCAAGATCGCGGGCGCGGCGTACCTGTGCTGGCTCGGCGTCCAGGCGTTCCGGCGCGCCGGGCAGGCGAAGGCGACGACCGCCCGGCCGGGCAACGCGTTCCGGTCCGGCTTCGTGGCCAACGTGACCAACCCCAAGGCGGCGGCGCTGTACCTGGCGCTGTTCCCGCAGTTCCTGCCCGCCGACGGCGGCACGTTCGCGGACACCGCGCAGCTCGCCGCGGTGCAGATGACGATCAGCACGTCCTACTACACGCTCGTGGTGCTGGCGGTGCACGTGGTGCGCGCGTTCCTGAGCCGGCCCAAGGTGCGCAGGACGCTCGACCGGCTCACCGGTCTGGCCCTGGTGGGACTGGGGCTGCGGATGCTGACGTTGTCCCGCGCGGCCGTCTGATTCGCCACAACGGGCGACCTGACCTTGCCGAGGTTACCGACAGGTAATACCCTGATTGTTACCGGTCAGTAGCGGGGGACCGCCCCGACCTTGATGGAGTGAGCGACGAGATGGGTCACTACAAGAGCAACGTCCGAGACCTCGAATTCAACCTCTTCGAGGTCTTCAACGTGCAGGACCACCTCGGCACGGGGCCGTTCGAGCAGTCCGACGAGGACACCGCGCGCGGCGTGCTGGCCGAGTTGAACAACCTGGCCGTCGGCCCGCTGGCGGAGTCGTTCGTCGACTCCGACCGCAACCCGCCCGTGTTCGACCCCGCGACGCACTCGGCCACGCTGCCCGAGTCGTTCAAGAAGTCCTACCGGGCGATCTGGGACGGCGAGTGGTACCGGCTGTCGCTGCCGAACGAGCTGGGCGGCTTCGGCATCCCGCCGTCGGTGCAGTGGGCCGCGTCCGAGCTGATCCTCGGCGCGAACCCGGCCGTGTACATCTACCTCGCGGGTCCGAACTTCGCGACCGTGGTGTGGCGCAACGGCACCGAAGAGCAGAAGCGCTGGGCCGAGCTGATGATCGAGCGCGGCTGGGGCGCCACCATGGTGCTGACCGAGCCGGACGCCGGTTCCGACGTCGGCGCGGGTCGCACCAAGGCCGTGCTCCAGGAGGACGGCACCTGGCACCTCGACGGCGTGAAGCGGTTCATCACCTCCGCCGACCAGGACCTGACCGAGAACATCATGCACCTGGTGCTGGCCCGGCCCGAGGGTCCCGGCATCGAGGCGAAGGCCGGCACCAAGGGCCTGTCGCTGTTCCTGGTGCCCAAGTGGCACTTCGACCCGGAGACCGGCGAGTCCACCGGCGAGCGCAACGGCGCCTTCGTGACCAACGTCGAGCACAAGATGGGCCTCAAGGTCTCCACGACGTGCGAGCTGACGTTCGGCCAGCACGGCGTGCCGGCCAAGGGTTGGCTGCTCGGCGAGGTGCACGACGGCATCGCGCAGATGTTCCAGGTCATCGAGTACGCCCGGATGATGGTCGGCACCAAGGCCATCGGCACGCTGTCCACCGGCTACCTCAACGCGCTGGCCTACGCCAAGGAGCGTGTGCAGAGCGCCGACCTGACCCGCATGACGGACAAGACCGCGCCGCGCGTCACGATCACCCACCACCCGGACGTGCGCCGCAGCCTGATGTTGCAGAAGGCCTACGCCGAGGGCCTGCGCGCGGTGTACCTGTTCACCGCGACCTACCAGGACCGGATCGCGCTGGGCGGCGCGGAGAAGGAGCTGGCCGAGAAGGTCAACGACCTGCTGCTGCCCATCGTGAAGGGCGTCGGGTCGGAGCGGGCCTACGAGCAGCTGGCGCAGTCGCTCCAGACGCTCGGCGGCTCGGGCTTCCTCCAGGACTACCCGATCGAGCAGTACATCCGGGACTCCAAGATCGACTCGCTGTACGAGGGCACCACGGCGATCCAGTCGCTGGACTTCTTCTTCCGGAAGATCATCCGCGACAAGGGCCAGGCGCTCGGCCACATCAACGGCGAGATCCAGAAGTTCCTCGACAACGAGGGCGGCAACGGCAGGCTCAAGGACGAGCGGCTGCTGCTCAAGCAGGCGCTCGAGGACCTCCAGGGCATGCTCGGCGCGCTCGTCGGCTTCCTGACGAGCTCGCAGGAGGACGTGAAGAACCTCTACAAGATCGGTCAGAGCTCGGTCCGGCTGCTGCTGACCGCGGGCGACGTGCTCGTCGGCTGGCTGTTGCTGCGCCAGGCCGAGGTCGCGCTGGCCAAGCTCGCGGGCGACGTGTCGGCGCGGGACAAGGCGTTCTACGAGGGCAAGGTCGCCGTCGCGAGCTTCTTCGCGAAGACCGTGCTGCCCGAGCTGACCGCCCGTCGCCGGATCACCGAGCAGACCGACAACTCGTTGATGGACGTGGACGAGTCGTCGTTCTGACCCCGAGCACGACGAAAGGGGCCGCACCCACCACGGGTGCGGCCCCTTTTCGCACGGGATCAGCCCTTGTGCGCCTTCGCCGCCGCGAACGCGTAGACCGCGTAGCCGAGGAAGCCGACCGCGATCACCGCCAGCACCACGACGCCGAACGGCTGCGCGGCCAGGGTGTGCAGCGCCTTGTCCAACCCGCCGGACTGCTCCGGGTCCGCGGTGATCGCGGCGACCCCGACCAGCACGCCGATCACCACCACGGACAGGCCCTTGCCGATGAACCCGATCCGGCCGAGCCGCTCGACCCACTTCTGCGTGCCGGTGGGCAGTTCGGACATGGTCAGGTCCTCCTCGAAGGACTTCTTCACGCCCTTGCGCGCGATCGCCACGCCGATGCCGATCACGACCGCCGCCGCGATGCCCACGAGAACCTGGCCGCCGGGCATGGCGAGCACCTCGCCGGTCAACGTCTGCTGCTTCTCGTTCGAGTCCGACGACGAGCCGCCGACCGCGTAGGTGACGGCCGCGATGCCCACCACGACACCGGTCACCGCACGCGCGCCGGACCCGATCCGCCGCATCCAGCGCTTCTTCTCCGGCGAGATCCAGTGGTACCCGGACACCGCCAGGACCGCCTGCCACACCGCGAACGCGAACAACCCGACGGCCAGCACCCACAGCAGGAACGGCCCGGCCGGGCTCTCCGCGACGAGCGCCAGTGCGCCCTTCTGGTCGGTGCTCTCGGACGACGAGTTCCCGAACACCACCTGGGCCGTCAGCACCGCCAGCAGCACGTGCACGACCCCGTAGCAGACCATGCCCGCCCGGCCGAGCACCTGAACCGCCGGGTGACGCCGCACTTCGCTCGCTGTAGCCACGATCGGGTGATACCCGACCGTGGGACAACTCAACCCCCGGCGGGTTTCGGCTCCTCGCAGACGATCTTGGGCGACGGGTCGTACCGCACCGTCCGCGACTCCGACCGGGCCACGCCGGTGCGCCGGTCGGTGACGGTGCGGGTGTCGGTCACCGTGAAGCCCTGCGCGCCGGCCGACGCCGCGCACGGCTTGGTGGTCTTCTTGATCTCCTGCGGCTCGGTGAACGCCGACTTCTCCGAGGTGGAACCGGTGACGTCGTAGTTCTTGGTGCCCCACAGCACGATCTTGATCGACGACGGGGTCCAGATGGTCTGGATCGCCACGCCGGTCTCGTCCGGGTTCTGGAACCGGATGTCGATCAGGCTGTTGCCCGCGGGGTCCATGAACACGGTCGCCTCGCGCCCGGCCGGGTACCGCGAGATCCAGTAGCTGTGCTCCTTGTGGCCCGCGTCCTTCATGCCCGCGTGGTAGCCGGCGTTGTACAGCGTGGTCGCGAACTGCGAGATGCCGCCGCCGACCGCGCGGCTCGGCGCGCCGTTGTCGATGATGCCCGCCTCGACGTAGCCCTGGGCGGTGCCGCGGGGACCGGTGTAGCCGTTGAGCGAGAACGTCTCGCCCGGCTTCACGATCGCGCCGTCCACCTTCTCCGCCACCACGCGGATGTTCGTGCCCGAGTCCGCCGCGAAGCCACCGGTCTCGAACGACCCGATGACCTCCTTGATGCCCATCTTGTTGGCCTGCTCGGTGGTCACCTTGGCGGGCGTGTGCTTGTACTCGGCCTTGACCTCGCGGCCGTCGGCCTTCTTCAGCAGGTCGAGCAGGGGCGCGGACGTCTTCTCCCAGTCCACGCCGCGGCCGTCGACCGACTCCTTGACGACCGGGTGGCCGCCCTCGAAGACGATCTCGGCGTCCTTGCCCTCCTTCTCGGTCTCCTTGAGCTGCGGACCGGCCGCCTCGGACACCTTCGCCGGGTCGACCTTCGCGGTGAGACCGCCGCCGTCGGCGGGTTCGAACACCAGCACGGCGCCGATCTGCTCGGGCTTGAGCGTCGCGTCCTTGCCCTCGCCCTTGATCACCAGCGGCGCGGCGACGGCGGGCGTCCCGACCTCGGCCAGCGCCTTGGCGACGCCCTCCTTGGTCGTCTTCACCGGCGTGGTGGCGACCGGCAGTTCCACGACACCGCCGCCGGCCCAGTCGGCGAGGATCTTGGTCGTGGCGGCGGGCGCGTCGAGCTTCTGGCCCTGCCTCGGGTCGACCGCGGACGCCTTCGCGCCCTCGAACTTGATCGTGCCCTCGGACGGGTCGTGGTCGGTCTTGGGGCGCAGGCCCTCGACCGCGGCGGTCAGCTTCGCGTTGTCCGACTGCGTCGCGAAACCGACCTCGCGCGAGGTGAAGAACGAGGTCACGCGGGTGATAGGGGACAGCGGCTGGCTGCCGGCGCGCTCGATGGTGGCGTTCCAGTCCAGCGCGAGACCGGCGGCCTTCGGGTCGATCTCGGTCTCGACGTCACCCGCCTTGGCCTTCACCGGCTGCTCCAGGCGCGGGCTCAGCCGCTCGCGCAGCTTCGTCTCGGCCTCGGAGTGGCTCAACCCGCCGACGTCGACGCCCGCGACCGTCACGCCGCGCGGCACGTTGCCGTTGGAGATCAGGATGTCCAGGCCGTAGAGCACGACCAGCACGCCGAGCACGCTCGCCGCGACCAGTCCGAGCCGGCGGAAGCGCTTCTTCTTCGCGGCGGCGACCTCGTCGGCCTCGACCTCCGGGTCGACCATGACCGGGCCGAGCACGGTGGCCTCGGGTTCGGCGACCGGCGTCGCGAACACCGTGGTCTGCTCGGCCGCGCTCCACGGCGAGCGCGCGGGTTCGGGCGAGGGCGGCGCGGGAGTCGGGGTGAGGGCGGGCGTGGGCGGCGGGGTCGGCGTCGGGTCCGCGGACACCGGCGCGAACACCTGGGTGGCCTCGCCCGAGCCGTCCGGCAGCGCGCGGGTGAGCTCCTCGCGCGAGGTCAGCTGGGTCTTCTCCGACTGTCCCAGTGGTACGGTCGGTCCGGATTGTCCGCTTTGGACGGTCGGTGCGGGCGGCTCGACCCGACCGCCGAGGGCGCGGGTGATCGAGTCCGCCGGCGGCACGTTGCGCACCGTGGGCTCGTTCCGCGCGGCCTGGTCGTCCCGCGCGGCCGGCGAGGCGTCCGGCTCGTCCGGCTCCTCCGACGGCCACGCCGCCTCCTCGGGGGGCGCGAGGTGCGCCGTCCGCTCCGAAGCGGTGTCCGACGGGCGGACGGGCTGCATCGCCCTCGTCCGCTCGGCGTCGTACTCCGGTCGCTCGTTTTCCGGCACCGCTCCCCCTCTTGCCTTTCCCGCGAGGTCCTGGGACTGCTTACCCGACCGCCGTCACACGCCGGTCACGGTCGGCCTACAGGTAGAGCCCCGTGCCGTGGTCGGTCCGCTCGGTGGCGGTGGCGTGCACGTCCCGTTCGCGCAGGACCAGGTAGGTCTGCCCCTGGACCTCGACCTCGAACTGGTCCTCCGGGTTGAACAGCACGCGGTCGCCCACCTTGACGTGCCGCACGTTCGTGCCGACACCGTGGACGTCACCCCACGCCAAGCGCTTGGCCATCTGCGCCGTCGCCGGGATCACGATCCCGCCGCTGCTGCGGCGTTCTCCGTCCTCCGACGAGATCCGGACCATGATCCGGTCGTGCAGCATCTGGATCTCAAGCTTGACATCGGGCACCGGAAGAGTCTACGTGCCCCGCTAACGACCTTCGTCCAGCCCGCCCATCACGAGGGCGAGCCGGCCCGGGCCGTCCGACCCGACCACGATCGGCACGCCCCAGTCCTGCCGGGTCAGCCGGCACACCGGGTGCTCGACGGCCGGGTCGTCGGTGCAGCTCGCGGCCTGCGCCACCACGTGCAGCACACCCTCGGTGACGCCGGGCGCGATGCGCAGCGACCGGACCAGGTCGGTGCCCACGCCCGCGCCCGCGGCCAGCAGCTCCGGCGGTGAGCTGGTGATCTCCAACCGGGTCGACGGGCCGTAGCGGTCGTCCAGCTTCGTGCCGGCGGGCGGGGTGAACACGACGACCAGTTCGAGGTCGCCGGGTGCGAGCACCGTCGGCGGGCGGCGGACCTGGTGCGCCTCGCCGTCCACCAGCCGCGCGCCGGGCGCGACCGGGCGTTCCAGCCGATGAGCCGCACTGGCCACCACGACCAGTTCGCCGTCGACGAGGACCGCGTCCGACGGTTCGGCGACGTCCGAGGCGATGGTCGACACCTCGTCGGTCGCGGGGTCGTAGCGGCGGATCGCGCCGTTGTAGGTGTCGGCGATGGCGAGCGAGCCGTCCGGCAGCACGGTCACCCCCAGCGGGTGCTGGAGCAGCGCCTGGTCGGCCTTGCCGTCGCGGTGGCCGAAGGCGAACAGGCCCTTGCCGACGACGGTGCGCACGGTGCGGTCCGCGTCGAGCCTGCGCAGCGCCGAGGTCTCCGAGTCGACCAGCCACAGCACGTCGCCGTCGGCCGCGAGCCCGGAGGTCTGGGCGAAGAACGCGCCCTCGGCCGGTCCGTCGTTGATGCCCTCGACGGTCGTGCCGGCGAGCCGTTCGAGCCGGCCCGCGACCGGGTCGAACAGGCCGAGCGTGTGGTTGCCCGCCAACGCGATCGCGACGCCGTTCGCGGGTTCCCACCACGCGACGTCCCACGGGCTGGTGAGCGGGATCGCGTCGGCGGGCCCGTCGGTCGCGCCGTCCCGCCACTGCTCCCCGGTGCCCGCGACGGTGGTGACCTCGCCGGTGTCCAGGTTCAGCCCGCGCAGCAGGTGGTTGACCGTGTCGGCGACGACCACGTGGTACCCGACCGCGGCGGCCACCCGTTCGGGCAGCAGCGCGAGGCCCGCGGGTTCCTGGAACGTCGGCTCCTTGCCGTCCTCGCGACCGCGCTCGCCGGTGCCGATGCGCCGCAGGACGGTTTCGCCGTCGGTGTCCAGTTCGACCAGGCTGTGATGGGCGGAATCACTCACCAGAAGGGTGTTGTCCGGCGTCAGCAACGCCTTCGCCGGGAACCGGAGGTCGGTCGCGGCGGCGGGCGGCGGCACGTACGGACCGGACCCGCGGTGCAGCGTCCCCTTGCCCTCGTGCTCGGCGATCAACTCGTTGACCACCTGCCGCAGCGCGTCCTCGTGCCCCTCGCCGGCCGCCACGTGCACGACGTAGCCCTCGGGGTCGACCAGCACGAGCGTCGGCCACGCCTTCACGGCGTAGTTCTGCCAGGTGGTGAGCTCCGGGTCGTCCAACACGGGGTGGTGCACCCCGTACCGCTCGACGGCGGCCGCGAGCGCGTCGGGGTCGGCCTCGTGCACGAACTTCGGCGAGTGCACCCCGATGGTGACCAGCACGTCCGCGAACTCGGCCTCGAGCGGCCGGAGGTCGTCCAGCACGTGGAGGCAGTTGATGCAGCAGAAGGTCCAGAAGTCGAGCAACACGACCTTGCCGCGCAACTCCTTGAGCGCGACCTCGCGCCCCCCGGTGTTGAGCCACCCCCGACCGACGAGTTCGGGAGCGCGGACACGGGCGCGGCGGCGTGGTGCGGTCGTCACGCACGAAGTCAACCGCACGTCAAGGCGCCGGCATTCCGCGGTCCACCGTGTGGGCGGATCATCGTTCGTTTTGTTCGTTTCGAGCTACGATCGAGGTATGACGACCATCGTTGGGGAACGGACGGTGCTGCCTCCCGCGCAACCGGAGAGCCTGTCGCCGTGGGTCGCGGCGCTGGCTCGATCGGGCGAGGACGCCGCGGTGCTCGTCGGCCCCGACGGAAGCCGGTTGGCCCTGCCAGTCGAGGTGTTCGAGGTGCTGCGCGACGTCGTGACCGCCATGTCCCAGGGCCTGGCCATCACGGTCGCGCCCCAGCACACCGTGCTCACGACCAGCGAGGCGGCCCACCTGCTCGGAGTTTCCCGGCCGACCCTGGTGCGCCTGCTCGAAGCGGGGGAGATCCCCCACGAGAAACCCAACCGCCACCGCCGGGTCCGACTCGCGGATCTGCTCGCCTACCAGGAGCGCACCCGCCGAGCCCGCTCCGCCGGTCTGGACCAAATGGTCCGGGACGGCGAGGAGGGTGGACTCTACGACCTCCCGCTCGACGCGCCGGTCGAGCGGCTGCCGGTCGACGACAGGTGAGCTTTGTTCCCAGCGTTCTTCGACACCTGTGTGCTGTTCAAGCCGTACCTGCGCGACACGATCCTGAGCATCGCCGAGAGCGGGCTGTACCGGCCGTTGTGGTCGACGGGCGTGCTGGAGGAACTCGACCGGAACCTGCGCCGGCGCGGAGTGGCCGAGCACCAGGTCCGCCACCTCCGTGAACAGCTGGGAAGCGTGTTCCCGGAGGCCGAGGTCACGAGGTACGCCGACCTGGTCGACGCGATGACCAACGACCCGAAGGACCGACACGTGCTCGCGGCCGCGATCCGGGGCGGCGCGGAGGTCCTGGTGACCGACAACCTCCGCGACTTCCCGGCCTCGTCGTTCGAGTCCTACGACATCGAGGTCGTGCACCAGGACGACTTCCTGCTCGACCAGCTCGACCTCGCACCACGGGCGGTGCACCGGGCGTTGCGGACACAGGTGTCGCGCTACCGACACTCCCCCAGGTCGGTCGCGGAACTGCTCGACATCCTCGGGAACGACAACCACGCGTGCGTGAGGTTCGCAGCGGCCTGCCGCCGGGACATCACGTGGCGGAGTTGATCCCTCCAGTGCGGGCACAGCTAGTCGACTGCGCGCCACCCGACGCAGGTCGGGCGGGACGCGGTGGTGAGGAATTCCTTGAGGGCGTTGGTGAAGAGGGGGAGGGGTAGGCCCGTGCCCGCCTCGAAGTCGGTGTAGTCGTAGTGGTGCGCCGGGGACGTCGGGTCGCCCACCGAGGCGCTGGACGGGTGTTCCGGGCAGTAGTGCAGCAGGTAGCCGAAACCGCCTCGTACCAAGGCTTGGAGCAGGTGGTCCGGGACGGTCCGGCCGGTGAACTCCGACGTCGTCGGGCGGCGGGCCGAGTGGGAGATCAGGGCCTGTTCCGCCGACGGCTCGGACAGCAGGGTCACCAGGTGGTCGACGTCCTCCGGAGTGCGGACGACCAGTTCGGCGACTTCCGGCAGTTCGGCCGGGTCGTACACGTTCCACACGGCCTGGAAGCTCATCGTGCGCACGAGGCACCTTAAAGCGCCGTCGGGCGCCGGATACGCGACTTCGCCCATTACTTTCAGATCACGGGAGAACGCGTTCCGTGACCGACACCGTGCTACCGGCGGTGGTTTCCGCGCACCGACGTGGGCCCCATCACGGAAGCGCCGAATTCGGTCACCCGGCGGCGGAGTTCGCGGTCGGCGGTCACCACGGCGCACATCCGGTCGACGCCTTCCGCGCGCACCAGGTCGACCATCGCGTCGTCACCGGACCCCGGCGCGGAGACCACGCGGACGCCCGGCACCGACGCCACGTCACGGGCTTTGCCCTCCACCACCAGCACGATCTCGAGCGGACCCGGCGCGAACCCGTCCAGGCCGGATGTGGCGAACGGCACGAGGGAATCGCGGAGGCGTTCCGCGGCGCCGAAGCGGTCGCGCCACCAGCCGTCGGGGACCGATCCCACGACGTTGGCCGCGTCGACCACGAGAAGTGGTCGCGTCATCGCTTCATGCTCTCAGCAAACCCACAAAAAACTGTCGTACCCCGGTGGCACCATGGAATGTGTCCATGGGGGACAAGCAACCGCAGGGGGAGAGATAGTGATGAACAGCCGCGCGCCCAGAATGCCTGGCCGGGAGACCACCGACACGTGGAACGGTTCGCCCACGGCCCGGTAATGGGAAACCCCGCGGTGCTGCCAGGTCGGGGGTCCGACAGCACCGCGGGGTCATCACGTTCATCGATACACGATCGTGGGTCGTTAACATCCACTAGCGGATGTGACACAGATCACGTTTTAACAGACGGAAGCCCTGCCGCGCGGGAGGTGCGACAGGGCTTCCGGTTCCCCTTGCCCGGGTCGCGGCGACGGCGGGGCGTGTGCACCCGCGTGTCGTCGGGTGGCCGTCGGCCGCGTTGTGGGCTCAGCGGAGCGTGGTCACCTGCGCCTGGGCGATCGCCATCAACTCGTGGCGCATCGCGGGGGTGGGCGCCAGGTCGATCGCTCGGGCAACAGCCTTGCGGTTGCGAGCCTCGACACGACGAGCGCGGAGCTTCGCAGTGAAGTTCATCGGGGTTCATCCCTCTCAGGGTGTCTCTCGGTGGTGTGCCTCAAGTATGCACCCCCGGGACCCCCAAAGTCACCCGATTATCCGGTGAGGTGGGGCACATGCCGACGAATCATCGGCGGCCACCCGAACAGTACCGACGATTCGCTTGCAGTACACCTTGTGCACCGGATCACTCCTCCCGCCCGAGCAGGAACCGGCCGAAGTGGGGCACGGTGAACGCGATCTGCCCCCGTTCGGCGGAGTACACGAGGCCCTTCTTGATCAGGCTGTCCCGGGCGGGCGAGAGCGACGACGGCTTGCGTTTCAGCTGGTCGGCGACCTGCGCGGTGGTCACGCCGGCGTCCTTGCCGTCGGTCAGCTCGGCCATCGCGCGCAGGTACTCGCGCTCGGCGGGCGTGGCCCGCTCGTACCGGGAGCCGAAGAACCCGACGGCCAACTCGGCGTCCGCCTCCGGCGCGGCCACCGCCACGTCCAGCGCGGTGATCGGGTCGGACGGCGCGGCGTCCCACGCGGCCTTGCCGTAGGCCTGGATGAAGTACGGGTAGCCGCCCGAGGCGTCGAACAGCGCGTCCAGCGCCTCATCCGCGATACCCGCCTCCTCGCGCTCCACGGGCGCCAGCACGGCGCGGTCGGCGTCCTCGCGGGACAGCCGGTCGATCCGGACGTACCGGAACAGCCGCTCCGAGTAGGACTTCGACGCCGACAGCACGGTGGGCAGGTGCGGCAGCCCGGCGCCGACGACCACCAGCGGCGCGCCGGACTGGGACAGCTCGTGGCACGCCGCGCACAGCGCCGAGATGTCGTCCGACCGCACGTCCTGCATCTCGTCGATCAGCAGCGCGACGCCGGTGCCCACGTCCTGCGCCAGCTCGGCCACCTCGGTGAACAGCTCGACCAGGTCGATCTCGATGTCGCCGGAGTCCGCCCGACCGGACGCCGCGGGCACGTCGATGCCCGGCTGCCACCGGTCGCGCAGCTTGGCGTCGTCGGGGTTGGCCCGCAGCGCGAACGCCTTCAGCACGCCCAGCACCGACTCCACCCGATCGGGCGCGCGGTGCCGCACGGCCAGGTCGCGGATCGCCCGGTGCAGCGCGGCGGACAGCGGTCGGCGCAGGCCCGCCTCCGGGCGCGCCTCGATCTTGCCCGCGCCCCACCCCCGGCGGACCGCCGTCGAGCGGAGTTCGCCCAGCAGCACGGTCTTGCCGACGCCGCGCAGACCGGTCAGCACCAGGCTGCGCTCGGGCCGACCGCGCGCCACCCGTTCGAGAACCACGTCGAACGCGCCGAGTTCCTTGTCCCGACCGGCGAGTTCGGGTGGTCGCTGGCCTGCGCCGGGGGCGAACGGGTTACGCACCGGGTCCATCCTCGGACGGTATCGGGGTGTCTACCGCCGATCCGATACGCGCGACCCGTGTCGCTCACTATTCAGCCATCTAGTGAAATGGCTATACAGCCCTATCGTTGCGCATGATCCGGTGCGACGGGTTCAGTGGGTGCCGTGGCCGAAGTCGTGACGAGGGGTACGGGCCGGGTCGAGCGCACCGCAGACCGGGCCGAGGTGCAGGTGAGCTTCGAGACCACGGGCTCGTCGCGCACGGAGGCGGTGACCGCGCTGACCGAGCGGGTCGCCGCCGTCGAACGGGTGCTGGCGAGCGTCGAGGTGCGGTCGCGGCAGCTGTTCGTGCACGACAACTGGAACGGCAGGCGCCGGGCGGGCAGCCGGGCGAGCCAGCAGTACACGCTGCGGGTGGACGACCTGGCCGTGCTGGACGAACTGCTCGGCACGCTCGTGCAGGCCGAGCCGGCGTGGTTGAACGGCCCGAACTGGCAGCTCAAGGACGACGCCGACGCGGTCCGCGAGGCCCAGTCGGCGGCCGTGGCCGACGCACGCCGGCGCGCCGAGGGGTACGCGGAGGCGCTGGGGGCGAAGCTCGGCCCGCTGCACCGGATCAGCGACGGCGACACCGAGACGTCCTGGGCGCCGGAGCGCGCGATGGTCGGCTACGGCGGCGCGCCGGGCGCGGGTCCGCAGATGGACCAGCTCAACCTGGAGGCGCAGCAGATCGTGGTGTCGGTCCGCTGCGCCGGCACGTGGACGCTCCTGGACTGAGCGGTCAGCGCTCCAGGATCGCGGTCACGCCCTGGCCGCCGGCCGCGCACACCGAGATCAGGCCGCGGCCCTCGCCCCGTTCGGCGAGCAGCTTGGCCAGGGTCGCCACGATCCGCGCGCCGGTCGCCGCGAACGGGTGGCCCGCCGCCAGCGACGAGCCGTTGACGTTGAGCTTCGCCGGGTCGATCGGACCGAGCGGCGCGGGGAGGCCCAGCCTGCCCGTGCAGAAGTCCTCGTCCCGCCACGCGGCGAGGGTGGCGAGCACCTGGGACGCGAACGCCTCGTGGATCTCGTAGAAGTCGAAGTCCGCCAAGGAGATCCCGGCCCGGGCGAGCATCCGCGGCACGGCGTACGCGGGCGCCATCAGCAGACCCTCGTCGCCGTGCACGTAGTCGACGGCGGCGGTTTCGGTGTGGGTCAGGTAGGCCAGCACGGGCAGGTTCCGCGCGGCCGCCCACTCCTCGCTCGCCAGCAGCACGGTCGACGCGCCGTCGGTCAGCGGCGTGGAGTTGCCGGCGGTCATGGTCGCGCCCTCGCCGCGGCCGAACACCGGCTTGAGCTTCGCGAGCTTCTCCTCCGACGAGTCGGGCCGCAGGTTCGCGTCCCGGGTCAGGCCGAGGAACGGGGTCACCAGGTCGTCGAAGAACCCCCGGTCGTAGGCGGCGGCCAGGTTGCGGTGACTGGCGACGGCGAGCGCGTCCTGGTCCTCGCGCGCGATGCCCCACTCCTTCGCGGTGATCGCGGCGTGCTCGCCCATGGACAGGCCGGTGCGCGGCTCGCCGTTGCGCGGCACGTCGGGCACCACGTGCCGCGGCCGGAGCTTGAGCGCGGCGCGCAGCCTCGCGCCGGCGGACCGGGCCCGGTTGAACTCCAGCAGCACGCCGCGCAGGTCCTCGTTGACGCCGATCGGCGCGTCGCTGGTGGTGTCGACGCCGCCCGCGACGCCGACGTCGATCTGGCCGAGCGCGATCTTGTTGGCGACCGCGATCACCGCCTGGAGCCCGGTGCCGCACGCCTGCTGCACGTCGTACGCCGGTGTCTGCGCCGACAGCGCGCTGCCGAGCACGCACTCGCGGACCAGGTTGAAGTCGCGGGAGTGCTTCAGCACCGCGCCGGCGACGACCTCGCCCAGCCGTTCGCCCTGGAGGTGGAACCGGGCGACGAGGCCGTCGAGCGCGGCGGTGAACATGTCCTGGTTGGACGCGGTGGCGTACGGGCCGTCGGATCGGGCGAACGGGATGCGGTTGCCGCCGAGGACGGCGACCCGCCTGGTGCCGGCCATGTCGTGACCTCCGGTGGTGGGTGTGGTGGGCATCCTACCTACTCACCAGTAGACTTACCAACGAGTAGGGAGTGTGATGTCCCCATGGATCGGTACCAGTCTTTCGCCAGGTCCGGTGTCGGGCGGTTCGTCGTCGGCAAGCTCGGGCTGCCCGACCCGTACCCGTTGCGCCGCCACTCGCCGGCCGAACCACCGCTGACCGGGCCCGTCCTGCTCGGCGGTGCCGGGCGGCTGGCCGGGCCGGTGGCCGGGGTGCTCGCCTCGATCGGGGTGGACGTGGTGTCCGCGGCCGACCGCTACGGGGCCCTGGTGTTCGACGCCACCGGGATCACCGACGTGGCCGGGTTGCGGGCGCTGTTCGACTTCTTCGGGCCGGTCGTGCGGTCGCTCGGGCCGTGCGGTCGAGTGGTGGTGCTGGGCACGCCGCCCGCGTCGGCCGCCTCCCGGGTCGCGCAGCGGGCGCTGGAGGGGTTCGTGCGCAGCGTCGGCAAGGAGCTCAAGCGCGGCGGCACGGCGCAACTGGTGTACGTGGACGAGGGTGCCGAGGGCAACCTCGAGTCGACGCTGCGGTTCCTGCTGTCCGGGCGGTCCGCGTACGTGTCCGGTCAGGTCGTGCGGGTCGGCGCCGGACCGGTGGAGGTGCCGGCGGACTGGTCGCGGCCGCTCGCCGGGAAGGTCGCGCTGGTCACCGGCGCGGCACGGGGCATCGGGGCGGCCATCGCCGACGTGCTCGCCCGCGACGGCGCCCACGTGGTGTGCCTCGACGTGCCGGCGCAGGGCGACGAGCTGGCCGCGGTCGCGAACCGGGTGGCGGGCTCGACGCTCCAGCTCGACCTCACGGCGGACGACGCGCCGGTGAGGATTGTTGAACAGTTGAACGTGAGACACGGCGGGGTGGACGTCGTCGTGCACAACGCGGGCATCACCCGGGACAAGACGCTCGGTCGGATGGACGCGGCGCGCTGGGACGCGGTGGTGGCGGTGAACCTGGCGAGCCAGGAACGGCTGAACGCCGCGCTGATCGGCCCGGACGGTTCCGGCGGGCTGCGGGCGAACGGCAGGATCGTGGGCGTGTCGTCCATCGCGGGCATCGCGGGCAACGTCGGGCAGACCAACTACGCGACCACGAAGGCGGGCGTGATCGGCGTGGTCGACGCGCTGGCGCCGGAACTGGCCGGCCGGGCCACGGTGAACGCCGTCGCGCCCGGCTTCATCGAGACGAGGATGACCGCGGCGGTGCCGCTGTTCATCAGGGAGGCGGGACGGCGGATGAACAGCCTGTCCCAGGGCGGTCTTCCGGTCGACGTGGCCGAAACCGTCGCGTGGTTCGCGCACCCGGCGTCCTCCGGCGTGACCGGCAACGTCGTCCGGGTGTGCGGGCAGAGCCTGCTGGGCGCGTGATGGCGAACCTGACCCTGTTGTACGCCAAGGCGGCGCTCACCGGGTTCACCCGGCGCGGCTCCACCCTGCCGGAGTCCACTGTGGACACAGGCGTCACCGTCGACCCGGCGCACCTGGCCGCCTACAACGGGGTGTGCGGGTTCGGCGTCCGCGACGAGCTGCCCACGACCTACCCGCACGTGCTGGCGTTCCCCGCGCAGATCGCCCTGATGACCGGCCGCGGCTTCCCGTTCCCGCTGCCGGGGCTGGTGCACGTGGCGAACCGGATCACCGCGCGCCGCGCCGTCCTCGCCCGCGAACCGCTCACCCTGCGCGTGCGCCTGGCGAACCTGCGCCCGCACGAGCGCGGCCGGCAGTTCGACGTGGTGTCGACGGCGTCCGTCGAGGGCGAGGAGGTGTGGGTCGACGTGTCCACCTACCTGCGGCGCGACGGCGGTACCGGCGGCACGGCCGAGCGGGCCGGCAAACCCGAGCCGACGGCGGTGTGGGACCTGCCCGGCGACCTCGGCCGCCGGTACGCGGCGGTGTCCGGCGACCGCAACCCGATCCACCTGCACCCGTTGGCCGCCAAGGCGTTCGGCTTCCCCCGCGCGATCGCGCACGGCATGTGGACCAAGGCCCGCTGCCTGGCCGCGTTCGAGGGTCGGCTGCCCGCCGCGCACACGGTGGACGTGCGGTTCAAGGCGCCCGTGCTGCTGCCGACCCGGGTCGACTTCTCGGCGGAGGAGACCGGTGACGGGTGGCGGTTCGCGCTGTGGTCGGCGCGTCCGCACCTGGAGGGTGCGATCACCCCGGTTCGGTAGCGCGAAGTCGCCTCGCGGCGGGCGGAGTCGACGGGTCCTCGCGACGCGTTCCGTGATCGTCAGCAACGGAACGCGAGGAGCCGACGATGATCCACCTCGAACCCGCCGCGGTCGAGTTCGCCGCCGCGACGGCGCACCCTCCCTACCTGCACCAGCTCGACCCGTCCGAGGGGCGCAAGGTCGTGGACGAGGCGCAGGCGGGCCCGGTCGACGTGCCGCCGGTGGACGAGGAGTTCGTGACGGTGCGCGGGGTGCCGGTGCGGATCGTGCGACCGGTGGACGCGCGGGGTTCGCTGCCCGTGCTGCTGTACCTGCACGGCGGCGGCTGGGTGTTCGGCGGCGTGCGGTCGCACGACCGGCTGGTGCGCGAGTTGGCCGTGGGAACCGGCGCGGCGGTGGTGTTCCCGGACTACAGCCGGTCGCCCGAGGCGCGGTACCCGGTGGCGCTGGAGGAGGTGCACGCCGTGGCGCGGTGGGTCGTGGCGGCGGGCGAGGCGCACGGGCTGGACGCGTCGCGGGTGGCCGTGGCGGGCGACTCGGCGGGCGGCAACCTGGCCGCGGCGTTGACGCTGCTCGCGAAGCGGCGCGGTGACGTGGTGTTCCGGGCGCAGGTGCTGTTCTACCCGGTGACCGACGCGTCGTTCGACACGCCTTCGTACCGGGAGTTCGGCGAGGGGTACTTCCTGCGCCGGGACTCGATGGAGTGGTTGTGGGACCAGTACCTCCCCGACCACCGGCACCGCGCCGAGTCGACCGCGTCGCCGTTGCGCGCGGCGTTGGCCGAGCTGGAGGGGTTGCCGCCGGCGCTCGTGGTGACCGCGGAGGCGGACGTGCTGCGGGACGAGGGCGAGGCGTACGCGGACCGGCTGCGCGCGGCCGGCGTGCCCGTGACGGCCGTGCGCTACCAGGGCGTGATCCACGACTTCGTGCTGCTGAACGGGTTGCGCGGCACGCGGGCCGCGTCGGCGGCGATCGCGCAGGCGATCTCGGTGCTGCGGGAGGCGTTCGTCTGAGCTCAGCGGCGGTTCGGCGGGTGCCAGACGTGACCCTGCACCAGGTCGCCGAATCCCATCCACACCAGGTTCATCAGCCGCGCGGCGACGACGCCCGCCGGTTCGGCCGGGTGGTCGAGCCACCAGTCCGCGAGCGACTCGCCCGCGCCGACCAGTGCCGCGGCCAGTGACTCGGCCTCGGCGTCGCCTGCCCTGGGCACGTCCTGGGTTTCCGAGGAGTGCAGCAGGAGCGCGGCGACGAGGCCGATCGCGCGGCCGCGCATGTCGGCGAGCTCGGCGGCGAACGGGCCGCCCTGGGAGGACGCCTGGCGGTGCAGCACCTGCCAACTGGCGCGGTTCTCGCCGACGAAGCCGAAGAACGCGCGCAGGCCGCTCCACAGCTGGACGTCCGGCGGCTGGTCGGGTTCGACGCCGGCTGCGATCGCCTCCATCATGCGGGTCGCCTCGCGGCGGATGCAGGAGGCGAAGAGCTCCTCCTTGGAGCCGAGGTACGCGTACAGCATCGGCTTGGAGATGCCCGCGACCTCCGAGATCTCGTCCATCGACGCGGCGTGGAAGCCGAGTCGCGAGAAGACGTCGACCGCGGCGTCCAGGATCTGGCGTTCGCGCACCGCGCGCGGCAGCCGCTTGGCTCGACCGGTCCGGACCGGTTGGTCTGCGTGCATCACACCCCCTTGAGGCTGACACAAGATTATCGGACCCCCTTGCACTCTTACCTACTCACCAGTAGGTTAACCGCCGAGTAGGTAGCGGAGGTGCGACCATGACCATCGACCTGACGACCGAGGCGATCGCGAAGCTCAGCCCGGCCGAGTTGATCTCGACGCTGCGGCAGGTGTCGCCGGACGACCCGGCGCTGACCGGCGTCGACATCGACGTGATCGCGCGCGGGATCGACCCCCGCAAGCTCGGTCGCGACGAGTTCGCGGACCTGCTCGGGGCGCTCGGCGACCTGGCCGACGGCGGCGCGGACCTGGACCTCGCGCGGATGGACCCGCAGAACTTCGCGCGCATCATCTCGCGCGCGTCCAAGGACCAGGTCGAGGCGGTCACCGCGCGACCCGGCTTGCGCACCCGCGTGCTGGACGAGGTGTTCCGGCGCATGGAGGTGCACTTCCGGACCGACCGCGCCGGCGCGACGCGCGCCGTGGTGCACTTCAAAGTCACCGGATCGAGTGAAGATTTGTACGAGGCGATCATCGCGGACGCGACCTGCGTGATCAACAAGGAGGCGACCCGCGAGCCCCGCGCCGTGGTGACGCTGGGTCCGGTGGAGTTCCTCAAGCTCGCGACCGGCAACGCGTCGGCGCCCGTGCTGTTCATGACCGGGAAGCTGAAGGTCAAGGGCGACCTCGGTTTCGCCGCGGGTTTCATGAGCCTGTTCGACATTCCGAAGGCGTAGGGGACATGGGCGGCTTTTCGCTGGAGTTGAACGAGGACCAGACCGATCTCCGGGACTGGGTGCACGGGTTCGCGAAGGACGTGATCCGGCCCGCCGCCCCGGAGTGGGACGAGCGCGAGGAAACGCCGTGGCCGGTGATCCGGGAGGCCGCGAAGATCGGCCTGTACGGGTTCGAGGCGTTGGCGACGTGGTTCGCGGACCCGATCGGGCTGTCCCTGCCGATCGCCACCGAGGAGCTGTTCTGGGGTGACGCCGGAATCGCGCTGGCGTTGATGGGCACGGGTCTGGCGGCGGCCGGGATCTTCGCCTCCGGCGAGCCCGAGCAGTTGGCGGAGTGGGTGCCGGAGTGCTTCGGCACCGAGGACGACCCGAAACTGGCCGCGTTCTGCGCCTCCGAACCCCAGGCCGGTTCCGACGTGGCCGGCTACCGGACCCGCGCGGTGTACGACGAGGCGACCGACGAGTGGGTGCTCAACGGCCAGAAGGCGTGGGCGACCAACGGCGGGATCGCGAACGTGCACGTGGTGACGGCGGTCGTGGACCCCGCGCTGGGCGCCCGCGGCCAGGCCGGTTTCGTCGTGCCGCCGGGAACGCCGGGCCTGTCGTCGCCGGGCAAGATCCGCAAGCACGGCATGCGCGCGTCCCACACGGCCGACGTGTTCCTGGACGACGTGCGCGTGCCGGGTCGGTGCCTGCTGGGCGGGAAGGAGCGGTTGGACGCCAGGTTGGCGCGGGCCCGTGAGGGGCAGAAGGCCGGCGGGCAGGCCGCGATGGCGACGTTCGAGACGACCCGCCCGACGGTCGGCGCGATGGCGGTGGGCGTGGCGCGGGCGGCGTACGAGTACTCGCTGGACTACGCCAAGGACCGCTCGGCGTTCGGCCGGAAGATCATCGAGAACCAGTCGATCGCGTTCGACCTGGCGAACGTGAAGATGGAGATCGACGCCGCCCGCCTGCTGGTCTGGCGTGCCGCGTGGATGGGCCGCAACAACGTCCCGTTCACCGCGGGCGAGGGCTCGATGTCCAAGCTCAAGGCGGGCGAGGTCTCGGTCTGGGCGACCGAACGCGCGATCCACATCCTCGGCGGCGCGGGTTACACGCGTGAGCACCCGGTGGAGCGGATGCACCGCGACGCCAAGATCTTCACCATTTTCGAGGGCACGTCGGAGATCCAGCGGTTGGTGGTGGCCAGGGCCATTTCGGGCGTCCACATCCGGTGACGCGGTTAGGCTTCGGCGGTGATCGGGCACCTGGAATGCGTCGTGCTGGACTGCCCCGAACCCCGGGCGTTGGCCGAGTTCTACCGCGGGGTGCTCGGCGGCGTGGTCGACCGGCCCGACCCGCGGTGGTCGTTGGACGGGGACTGGTCGACGCTGCACTTCGAGGGCGGCGTGCTGTGCTTCCAGCGGGTCGAGCCGTACGTGGCGCCCGCGTGGCCCGACCCGTCCCGGCCGCCGCAGTTCCACCTGGACGTGGGGGTGCCGGACCTGGCCGCGGCGCGCACCGCGGTCCTGGCCCTGGGCGGCGCGGTCCTCGACACCTCCCGTGCCACGTGGTGGGTTGCCGCCGATCCCGCGAACCACCCGTTCTGCCTGGTTCTGAGCCGGCGGTCGAACGAGCCGCGCTGACCGCCGCACCGCCGCCGGACCAAGCCCGACGAGTCGGACGCGGTGATCTGCGGTGGTGGTCTGCGGTGGTGGTCTGCGGTGGTGGTCCGGCGCGCGGCGGTGGTGGCGGTCCGCAGCGGTGGTGGTGGTCCGCGGCGGCGGTCCGGCTCGCGGCGGTGGTGATCCGGCTCGGAGGGACTCGGCTTCGCTCGGCGGTGTCCGCCGGGTCGAGCCGGCCGGGCCGCTGTGCCGCGCCCGACCGGCTCACCTCACCGAGCCGCTCCCAGGTCTCCCGAATGCCCGCCCAGCCCGGCACGACCCACCGACTGCCCTCCGAGCGGTCCCGGCCGCCGGCCGCCCCGACCAGCCGGGCAACTCCCGCGCCCCACCCGTCAGGCCTTGCTCGCCTCCACCAGCCACGCCCGCTCGGCGGTCGTGTCCGGCACCGGGGGCCAGCCGTTGATGCGGGCCAGCAGCACCCAGTAGCGCTCCGCCCGTGGGTCGCCGAAGTTGTTCAACGATTCTACGAGTGAAACGTAGGTGGATTGACCTGCGGCAGCGCCCCAGGTGGCGTTGATTTGTTCAACAATCCTACGAGCGTCATCCGATCGGGGGTTGATTCCCGACTTCAGCGCGGTGGCGGCCTGGGCGATCACGTCCTGGAAGGCCGCCATCTGACCCTGGGGCGGGGTCGACATGTCGACACCTGCCGCGCGCAGCTCCTGGTGCTTCTCGGACATCCGCCGGATCGAGGCGCGGAAGTCCGGGTCGCGGACCAGGTTGGCCAGCTCGACCCACGCCTCCAACTGCTCGGTCGACGGGTCGTCCGGCAGCTCGATCCGCACCGACCGCATGGCCCGCGAGAAACCCGGCTCCAGGTCGAACCCCCCGAAGACCTCCTCGAAGAAGTCGTCCAGGATCGCCTGCCGCTGCTCCTCCGACAGTCGCGCCAATTCGTGCACCATCTCCACCTCCCCGTTGCGCGCCACGACCCGCAGCACGGCCCGGCGCAACCGGAGCGTGCGCATCTGCGCGTCGATGGCTTCCGCGTGTGCCCGCGCCACCTCGGCCACGGACAGTTCGCTCGCCAGCACCCGCCGCGCGGTCGGGAGGTCGATCCCCAGGTCGCGCAACGTCCGGACGAGCCGCAACCGCGTCAACCCGTCGGCGTCGTAGGCGCGGAACCCACCCGCCGTCCGCCCGGCCACGGGGACCAGACCGGAGTCGGAGTAGAACCGGATCGTCCGGGTGGACATGCCGGTCAACCGCGCCAGTTCGCCGATCGAGTAGTGCGTCACGGGGACCACCCTGAACCTTCCACCGACTGGAACTTCAAGCCGATAAAACCACCGGCGCCCGCGATCCGCCGCGACCCGACCCGCGGCGACCGGGAGGAGAGCCCGACCCCCGACACGCGGAAACCCCGCCGGATCATCCACAGTGGACGAACCGGCGGGGTTCCCGGGTGATCAGTAGGTCAGCGCCACGCCCGGATCGGCCAGCAGCGCGCCGACGTCGGCCAGGAACTGCGAGCCCTGCTGCCCGTCCACCACCCGGTGGTCGAAGCTCAGCGCCAACTGGCACACCTTGCGCGGCACGACGGCGCCGTCGACCACCCACGGCATGTCGCGGATCGCGCCCAGCGCCAGGATCGCCACCTCGCCGGGGTTGATGATCGGGGTTCCCGTGTCCACCCCGAAAACACCGACGTTGGTGATGGTGAACGTGCCGCCGGCCATGTCCGCGGGAGTGGTCTTGCCCTCCCGCGCCACGGTCGCCAACCCGTCCAGCGCCTCGGCCAACTCGCGCAACGACAACCGGTCCGCGTCGCGGACCTTCGGCACCACCAGGCCACGCGGGGTGGCGGCGGCGATGCCCAGGTGCACGTAGTCCTTGTAGACGATCTCCTGCGCCGCCGCGTCCCACGTCGCGTTCACGTCCGGCGTGCGACGGGCCGCGAGCAGCACCGCCTTCGCCGCGAACGCCAGCGGGGTCAGCTTCACGCCGCGGAACTCGGGCGCGTTCTTCAACCGCGCCCGCAGCTCCATCATCGGCGTGACGTCGATCGTCAGGAACTCGGTGACGTGCGGCGCGGTGAACGCGCTGTCCACCATCGCCTGCGCGGTCGCCTTGCGGACACCCTTGATGGGCACCCGGCGTTCCCGCGCGCCACTGTCCACAACGGACGGTGCGGCGGCCGGTGCCGGCGCGGTGGCCTGCTCGACGTCCTCGCGGGTGATCACGCCGCCGGGACCGGAACCGGACAGCACCCGCAGGTCGACGCCCAGGTCCTTGGCCAGCTTGCGCACCGGCGGCTTGGCCAGCGGCACGTAACCGCCGAGCGCCACCGGTTCCACGACGACGGGAGCCGGCGCCCGCACGGGAGCGGGAGCCGGAGCGGCGACCGGCGCGGGGGCGACCGCGGCGGCGGGCACCGGTACCGGCGCGTCCTTGCGGGCCCGGCGCTTGGCGGCGCCGGTCTTCGGCCCGTACCCGACCAGGTTCGCGACCCGGCCCTCCTCGGCCGGCGTCCCGTTCGTCGCCGGGACCGCCGCCGGAGCGGCGGGCGCGGCCGCGCCGGACGGGTCGAGGTCGATGGTGATGATCGGGACGCCGACCTCGACCGTCTGCCCGACCTGCACCAGCAGCTCGGTCACCACCCCGTCCCACGGACAGGGCAGCTCGACGGCCGCCTTGGCGGTCTCGATCTCCACGATGATGTCGTTGACCTTGACGGAGTCACCCGGCTTCACGTGCCAGGTCAGGATTTCCGCCTCGGTCAGCCCCTCGGCCGTGTCGGGCAGGGGGAATTGCTTGAACTGCGGCACAGCTTCCCCTCACCAGGCCAGAGAGCGGTCGACGGCGTGCAGCACCCGGTCGAGGTCGGGGAGGTACTCCTCCTCCAACTTCGCGGGCGGGTACGGCGTGTCGAAGCCCGTCACCCGCAACACCGGCGCCTGTAGGGAGTAGAAGCACTCCTGCTGCACGCGGGTCGCGATCTCGCCGGTCAACGACGCCTCGCTCGGCGCCTCGGACACCACGACCAGCCGGCCGGTGCGCCGCACCGACTCGTACACCGGCGCCAGGTCCAAGGGGGACAACGACCTCAGGTCGATGACCTCGAGCGACCGGCCCTCCTCGGCGGCGGCCGACGCGGCGTCGAGCGACGTGCGGACCATCGGCCCGTACGCCACGACCGTCACGTCGGTGCCGGGGCGCAGCACCCGCGAGGCGAACAGCGGGCCGGGTGCGGCCGTCGTGTCCACTTCGGACTTCTCGTAGTACCGGCGCTTCGGCTCGAAGAACAGCACCGGGTCGTCGGACTCGATGGCCTGCTGGATCATCCAGTACGCGTCGGTCGGGTTCGAGCACGACACGACCTTGAGGCCCGCGGTGTGCGCGAAGTACGACTCGGGCGACTCGGAGTGGTGCTCCACCGCGCCGATGCCGCCGCCGAACGGGACCCGGATCACCATCGGCAGCCGGATCTTGCCCGACGTCCGGTAGTGCAGCTTCGCGACCTGGCTGACGATCTGGTCGAAGCCGGGGAAGATGAAGCCGTCGAACTGGATCTCGCACACCGGCCGGTAGCCGCGGATCGCCAGACCCACGGCCGCGCCGATGATGCCGGACTCGGACAGCGGCGTGTCCAGCACGCGCTGCTCGCCGAAGTCCTTCTGGAGACCGTCGGTAATTCGGAAGACGCCGCCGAGCTTGCCGACGTCCTCACCCATCACGAGGACCTTCGGGTCGGCCTCCATCGCCGCGCGCAGGCCGGAGTTGAGCGCCTTGGAGAGCGTCAACGTCTGCGTCGGCGCCGTGGCGGCGCCCGCCGGTCGGTCCATGGTCGGAGCAGCCATCAGTGCTCACCTCCCGCGAAACCCGCGTGGTAGGCCAGGAACTCGTCGCGCTGGGCTTCCAGCACCGGGTTCGGCTCGGCGTAGACGTCCTGGAAGATTCGTTCGGCCGGCGGATCCGGCAGGTTGACGCAGTGGTCCCGGATCTCGACCGCCAGCGCCTCGGACTCGCGCTCGACCTCGTCGAAGAAGTCCTGGTCGGCCCACTGCTGCTTGACGAGGTGGACCTTGACGCGCTCGATCGGGTCCTTGAGCTTCCACAGCTCCGTCTCGTCGGAGAGGCGGTAGCGGGACGGGTCGTCGGACGTGGTGTGCGCGTCCATGCGGTAGGTGAACGCCTCGATCAGCACCGGGCCGTTGCCCTCGCGGCACTGCTCCAGTGCCCAGCGGGTGACCGCGAGCGAGGCCAGGACGTCGTTGCCGTCGACCCGGATGCCGGGGAAGCCGTAGCCGCGGGCGCGCTGGTAGAGCGGGAGCCGGCTCTGCCGCTCGGTGGGCTCGGAGATGGCCCACTGGTTGTTCTGGCAGAAGAAGACGAGCGGCGCGTCGTAGACCGCCGCCCAGACGAAGCCCTCGTGCACGTCGCCCTGGCTGGTGGCGCCGTCGCCGAAGAAGCAGATCGTGGCCTCGCCGTCGGCGTCGCCCACCTTGCCGTCGAACTTCTGGCCCATCGCGTAACCGGTGGCGTTGAGCACCTGGTTGCCGATGACGATCGTGTACGGGTGGAAGCGGTGCTCGATCGGGTCCCACGGGCAGTTGTCGACGCCGCGGAAGATGCCGAGGATCTGCTTGGGGTGGATTCCCCTGGTCCAGGCGATGCCGTGCTCGCGGTAGCTCGGGAACGCCATGTCCTCGGGGCGCATCGCGCGGCCGGCGCCGATCTGGGCGGCCTCCTGGCCGAGCAGGGGTACCCAGAGGCCGAGCTGGCCCTTGCGCTGGAGCGCGTTCGCCTCGCGGTCGGCGCGGCGGACCAAGACCATGTCCCGGTACAGGCCGCGCAGTTCCTCGGCGGAGATGTCGATGTCGAAATCCGGGTGCTGGACGCGCTCGCCCTCGGGGGTGAGCAGCTGCACCAGGTCGGCGCCGCCCTCGTCTGTCGCTCGCAAACCTGCGATCACCTGTTCTGCCGTGGGCTTGGCGGCGGTAGCGGACGGCACGGTGTCCGGATGCGCCCAGTTCTCGGGGGACGACATGCGCCTTACTCCTCGTCTTCGAGGCCGCCAAGTCGCTCGTGACGACCATGCGCGGCGGCACCGCCAGTCGCCTCCACCCCGGGTGAGGGAGGTCGGGCAACCGTCGGCGTTGACGGTGTTCTCATCCACATCCTGACATGGCCTCACCCGACATGGTGAGCCCCGTCCCACTTCGTAACACTTCGTGCAGCCGCCTGAGCAGCGACAACGGTAGGAAGGCCAATCTTCGGGGGTCCGAGTAGGCCGTTCGTACAACGGACACCGTTGTCCCGGTTACCGATCGTTAACCACGGTCCGTAGGGGGTGATGGGCGCGCGGTGAGCCCGATTCCCCACGTCGACGACGACCGCGTGCATGGACGCCCGACCATCGGCATCACTGCCTGTTTCCAGCACGCGGTACTCCGCCCGACGCTCCGTGACCGCCCTCGCCCCGAATCCTCATCTCGAATCTGCCCGCCGGCCACTCGACCGACGGCCATTCGACGTCCCCTCGTAGAATCACCCCATCGTTCAACAATCCCCACCTCCAACAATCCCCACCGACCTACCTTTCGCCCGAAGTGCCCACCTGAACGAAGTGCCGTTCCGAGCGCCGCACGGAGCGCGAACGGTTTCGCACAGGCACGCGGGACCAGCCGGCCAAGAACGCGAACCAACTCGCCCGCGGCCCAGGAGGACCAGCCGCCGGGCGGGGGCGGGGGGCGTGGCCGAGGAACAGCCGGCGGCGAGGCGATGGACCGGGACACGGACAGCAACGACGACGTCGGTCGAAGGCGCGGCGGCACTCGTGCCGGAACGCGTGCTGGAACGCGCAGTGGCAGGCGCAGTGGCAGGCGGCGGCAGCGAGTGCCGGCAGATATGAGGCGGCGGGCGCGGACGGCGGGCGGACGGGCAGGAGAGCGAGCGGGCGCGGCGGGCAGGAGAGCGAGCGGGCGCGGCGGGCAGGAGAGCGAGCGGGCGCGGCGGGCAGGAGAGCGAGCGGGCAGGCGGGCGCGGGGGGCAGGCGCGGGGGCAGGCGGGAGAGCGAGCGGGAGAGCGCGGCGGGTGGGAGAGCGGGCGCGGCGAGCGAGCGGGCAGGCAGCAGACGGCGGGCAAGCGGCGAGCGGCAGGCGGGCCGCAGGCGGCAGGCGGGAGAGCGGGCGGCGGGCAGGAGAGCGGGCGGCGGGCGGCGGGCGGCGGGGAGACGATGGCCGATCGCCGGTCGCGTGCCGCAGCTGTGGGGTCGCAGCTGTGGGGTCGCAGGTCGCGAGCCACAGATGACGGATCGCGGATTTAGGGTCGCCAATCAGGGTCGTGGCTCGCGGCTCGCCGGTCGCGAGTTTGTGCGGGCTGCCGATCGCTGGCAGCGAGGTCGCCGGTAGCGGGCTACGGGCTGCGGGCCGCCGCTGGCGGGTCGTGAGCAGCTGGCCGCAAGCCGCAGGCTGCCGTTCGTGTGCAGCAGGCCGCGGTCGCGAGTCGCCGGGCGCTAGTCGCGAATCGCCGGCCAAGGGGCGCCGGCCGCAGGCCAAGGGACGCCGGTCGCTGGCTGCGGGGCGCCGACCGCCAGCCGCGAGTCGCTGGCCGTGAGTCGGTGGCCGTGAGTCGCTGGCCGCAAGCTGCCGAACGCGAACTTCGGGTCGCCTGGTGGGCGGCGGCGGAAGGGCTGAGGCGGCCGAAAGGTATGCCGGTGTCGGTGTTCGGCCTGGGCGATCGGTCTCGGCTTGCCTGCTCAGGTTCCGTCGGGCGCACCGCGGCCTGTTCCTGGTCCACCAGAGTGCGTGGTGCGTTTCCCGGGCTCGCTGGGCGGGGCGTGTTGAATCGGGGGATTGTAGAATTGGGGGATTGTTGAACGATTCTCAAAGGGGCGGCTTGAACGATCCTCCGTAGTCGGACAGCAGGTCAGCGGGTCGGGTCGTGACAGGATCGGTCGTGTGGACCGTTCTGTGCTGACCCGTACCGTCCGTGGGTTGTGGGATGACGACATCCTCCCCAGCCTGTCCGAACTCGTCGCGGTGCCCGCGATCTCCCCCGCGTTCGACCCCTCGTGGGCGGAGAACGGGCATCTGGCGGCGGCAATCGAGCACGTCCGGGGGTGGTTGCACGGGCGGGACCTGCCCGGGGTGGCCATCGAGGTCGTGCAGTTGCCCGACCGGACGCCCCTGTTGCTGGTCGACGTCCCCGGCACCGCCGGTCGCGACGACACCGTGCTCCTCTACGGGCACCTCGACAAGCAGCCGCCCGTCGCCAACTGGAGCGAGGGCCTCGGCCCCTGGACCCCGGTGGTCCGGGACGGCCGGCTCTACGGCCGCGGCGCCGCCGACGACGGCTACTCCGGCTACGCCGCGATCGCCGCCATCGAGGCCACCCGGAAGGCGGGCGGCGAGCACGCCCGCGCCGTCATCCTGCTCGAAACCGGCGAGGAGTCGGGCAGCCCGGACCTGCCGCACTACCTCGAGCACCTCAAGCCCCGGCTGGGCGACGTCAGCCTCGTCGTCTGCCTCGACTCGGGCGGCAGCGACTACGAGCGGATGTGGCTCACCACGTCGTTGCGCGGACTCGCCCAGGTCACCCTCACCGTGCGGGTCCTGGAGAGCGGCCTGCACTCGGGCATGTCCAGCGGCGTCGCGCCGAGCTCGTTCCGGATCGCGCGGATCCTGCTCGACCGCCTGGAGGACTCCGAGACCGGCCGGGTCAAGCTCCCCGAGCTGCACACGGAGATCCCGGAGGTCCGGATCACCGAAACCCGCGAGGCGATCGCCAGCGTCCCCGGCGCGCAGACCGGCACCGTCCCGTGGCACGGCGACACCAGGCCGATGCACGACGACGAGGTCGAGCTGGCCCTGAACTCCGGCTGGCGCCCGACCCTGAGCGTCATCGGCGCCGACGGCCTGCCGAGCCCGGAGGACGCCGGCAACGTGCTGCGCCCGTTCACCACCCTGGTGCTCAGCTTCCGCCTCCCGCCGACCGTGGACGCCAAGAAGGCCTTGGAGGCGGTCAAGAAGGCGCTCACCACCGACGTCCCGTACGGCGCGACGGTCGAGCTGACCCGGGTCGAGTCCGCCGACGGCTGGAACGCGCCCGACCTCGCGCCGTGGCTGCGCGACACGCTCGACAGCGCGGGCAAGGAGATCTTCGACGCCCCGTGGCGCACGGTCTCGCTCGGCGGCTCGATCCCGTTCATGGGCCTGCTGCACGAGGCCTACCCGCAGGCGCAGTTCCTGGTGACCGGCGCGGTCGGCCCGGACAGCAACTGCCACGTCCCCGACGAGTGGCTGCACATCGCGCACGCCACCAGGGTCACCGAGGCCGTGGCCGTCGTCCTGGACGCGCACGCCAAGAGGTAGGCGGTCGACCACGCCGTCGTGTCACGGAGAGTGCACGGCGGCGTGGAATGGCCACCCATCCGTGAGGCCAATTCCCGCCCGTAAGTCACCCTCCGCCAGGCCCGGCGCACCGGACCCGCACGGAATCCGAAGTCTTCGACCGGCCCACCACGAAGGTTTGGAAGTCCCCCGCGCGGGACAACACCACGTTCATGGGCCACCAGCCGGGAGAGCCGCGCACGCCGACGCACGGCGGCGACGAGCCCCGCACCCTTGTCACGGCGCGAGGTTCCACGTGGAACCACCCACCGCGTCGCCACGCCCGGCCCACCGGCCGCGGGCGGACCCGCCGCTTGTGACGCACGATCCCGGCAAGGCCTTCGGCTGTAACACGGACGTGCTGTCCCCGGGGGTCACCCAAGTGGCAGTATGCCGAACACTCACCAACCACAGTTACGAGGAGTGACGCCCGTGGCCAGTCGTACCAGGCAGGCTGTGCTCACCCTGTTGCCCGTGCTCGCCCTCGCCGCCACGGCGACCGCGTGCGCGACCAAGGTGAACACCGGTTCCCAGGACAGCGGGTCGGGTGTTCCCCTGATCAAGCCGGGCAAGATCGTCACCTGCACCCACCTGTCCTACAAGCCGTTCCAGTTCAGCGAGGGCGACAAGACCGTCGGCTTCGACGTCGACCTGGTGGACCTGGTCGCCAAGGACCTCGGTGTCACGCAGGAAATCTTCGACACCCCGTTCGAGACGATCACCTCCGGCGAGGCGTTCAACACCTCCAAGTGCGACGTCGCCGCGGCCGGCATGACGATCAACGACACGCGCAAGCAGGCGATCGACTTCTCCGACCCGTACTTCGACGCCAGCCAGGCGTTGCTGGTCAAGAAGGACTCGACCTACAAGGGCCTGGAAGACCTGAAGGGCAAGAAGGTCGGCGTCCAGCAGGACACGGTCGGCGAGGAGTACGCCAACGCGCACTCGGCCGAGTTCGGCTACACCGTGATCCAGTTCGAGGACCTGCCGCTGATGGAGACCGCCGTGCGCACCGGCGCGGTGGACGCGGCCGTCAACGACAACGGCGTCCTCCTGGACTACGCCAAGGACTACCCGGACACCGCCGTGCCGAAGGAGTTCGACACCGGCGACAAGTACGGCATCGGCATGAAGAAGGGTTCGACCACCCTGCTCACCAAGGTCAACGAGGTCCTGAAGAAGGCCAAGGACAGCGGGGACTACGACAAGATCTACGAGAAGTGGTTCGGGAAGAAGCCCGAGAAGAAGTGATCGGCCTGCCCGCGGGGGTCGGTGCTCACCCGGCACCGGCCCCCGCGTCTTGTCCCCCGCCCCTGTGAGGTAGCAACCGATGGCACTCTCGAAACGCCAACGCGCGCAGACGTTCCGCATCGCCCAGTACGGGCTCCTCGTCGTGATCGTCGTGGTACTGGCGCTGATCGCGGACTGGGGCGAGATCCAGCGCGCCTTCTTCCGACTCGACATCGCCGCCGGCATGTTCCCGAACGCCATCACGACGGCGCTCAAGAACACCATCGTCTACACCGCGCTCGGCTTCGTGTTCGGCCTGGTCGTCGGACTGGTGCTGGCACTGATGAAGCTCTCGCCGGTGCCGCCGTACCGCTGGATCGCCACGATCTACATCGAGTTCTTCCGCGGCATCCCGGCACTGCTGGTGTTCATCGCGATCTCGTTCGGCGTGCCGCTCGCGTTCCAGATCCAGTTCGACATCTACTCGACGGTGATGCTCGCGCTCGGCATCGTCGGCGCCGCCTACATGGCCGAGACGATCCGCGCCGGCATCCAGGCCGTGCCGAAGGGTCAGATCGAGGCCGCCCGGTCGCTCGGCATGTCGCAGGGCCGGACCACGCTGACGGTCGTGATCCCCCAGGCGTTCCGGATCATCCTGCCGCCGTTGACCAACGAACTCATCATGCTCACCAAGGACTCCTCGCTGATCTACATCATCGGCCTGGCGCGCGAGCAGTACGAGCTGACGAAGTTCGGCCGCGAGACGCTGAGCCGATCCGTCTCGCTGACGCCGATCCTGGTGATCGGCCTGTGCTACCTGATCATCACGCTGCCGCTCGGCCACCTGTCGCGGCACCTGGAGAAGCGCACCGGTGGCAAGAAGATCGACACGCCGGAATCGACGGGGGTGTGAGGACATGACTGCCGAGATCGCCGTCGAGATCACCGGGCTGAAGAAGTCGTTCGGGCCGCTGGACGTGCTCAAGGGCATCGACCTGACCGTGCGGAGCGGTGATGTCGTGTGCATCATCGGCCCGTCCGGCTCGGGCAAGTCCACGATGCTGCGCTGCGTGAACCTGTTGGAGGAGCCCAACGCGGGCAAGATCGTCGTGAACGGCGTCGAGCTCACCGACCCCGAGGTCGACGTGGACGCGGCCCGGCGGACGATCGGGATGGTGTTCCAGGGGTTCAACCTGTTCTCGCACCTGAGCGTGCTGAACAACCTGACCGTGGCGCAGCGCAAGGTGTTGCGGCGGTCCGAGGAGGAGTCGCAGCGGGTCGCGTTGCACAACCTCGAGCGCGTGGGGTTGTCGGACAAGGTGAACGCGATGCCGGCGCAGCTGTCCGGCGGGCAGCAGCAGCGGGTCGCGATCGCGCGGGCGCTGTCGATGAACCCGTCGGTGATGCTGTTCGACGAGCCCACGTCGGCGCTGGACCCGGAGTTGGTCGGCGACGTGCTGGGCGTGATGCGGCAGTTGGCCGACGAGGGCATGACGATGCTCGTGGTGACGCACGAGATGCAGTTCGCGCGCGAGGTCGCCGACCGGGTGCTGTTCATGGACGGCGGCTACGTGGTGGAGGAGGGACCGGCCGAACAGGTGATCGGTGCGCCCACCCACGAACGGACGAAATCTTTCCTGGCTCGGGTTTTGAACCCGAATCACCTGGACTGAGCTTATTGTCGATCTCATGGGCGACGGCGGGCTGGACGTGTTCGACCCCAGCCCGCCGCGTGCCGTCCGGGTCGCGGCGGCGGACGTGCTGCGCGTGTCGGGCGATTCCGAGGGGTCGTTCCGGTTGCGGCGGAGGCCCTCGGCGCCCCCGGTGATCCGGGTGGAGGACCGGTTCGTCACCGGGGTGCTCGACCTGCGGGCGGTGGAGTTCCCGTTCCTGCTGGAGTTCGTGCGGTGCCGGTTCGAGGAGGTGCCCGACCTGCGGCAGGGCAACCTCGCCGGTGTCGGGTTCGCCGACTGCCGGTTGCCCGGGCTCGCGGGGCGCAACCTGAGCAGCGCGAACGAGGTGTCGCTCGCGGGCAGCACGGTCGAGGGGCTGGTCGACCTCACCGACGCCGACATCGCCGGGTCGCTGTCGTTGCAGGGCAGCACGTTGCTCGCCGACGGCCTCGCCCTGCACGCGGACCGGCTCAAGCTGGCCGGCGCGTTGCTCGCCCACCGGGTGACGGTGTTCGGGGAGCTGCGGCTGGCCGGTGCGCACGTAGGTGGCAACTGCAATCTGACCTGGGGATCGTTCAACAATCCTCATGCTCACTCGTTCAACGGCATGGGGCTCCAGGTGGGCGGCAGCCTGCTGATGTCGTCGTGCGTGGCGCGCGGGACGGTGCTGCTCTCGAGCGCGCGGGTCAGCTCGTCGCTGACGATGCGGGCGGCGTCGGTGTCGGACGGCCGGGTGGACGAGGAGTCGGCGGGCGACCCGCACAGCGACCCGGCGGCGTCGGTGGTCCTCGACCGGGTGACGGTGGACGGCGACGTGCAGCTGGACCGGGGCTTCCGGTCGATCGGCACGGTGCGGATGGTGAACGCGGCGGTCGGCGGCACGCTGTCCCTGTCCGGCGGCCACTTCGACGCGGGCGGCCCGACCGCGGACCCCGCCGAACCCGCCCGACCGGCCGCGGACGACGACTCGACCCTGCGCCTGCGCCCCGCCGTGCCCCGACCGCGACCGGCCGTCTCCGAGGACGCCCACCGACCCGAGCCGGAGGCGACCGGCACCCCCGAGTCCACCGATCCGCCCGCACCCGCCGTCCCCGACCCGCCGCACCGCCCCGTCGACGCGGGCGCGCGGATCACCGGCGTCGGCCGCGCCGCGCGCCAGGAGCTCGCCGAACCCGTCGGGTTCGGCCGCGCGCTGCACTGCGACGGCGCGCAGATCGGCGGCGACATCATCGGCCGCCAGGCGCGGGCCCGCGGCCAGCTGCGGATGGTCGACCTCCGGGTCAAGGGCAGCCTCACCCTCGACGGGTCCACAGTGGACAACCCGCGCGCGGATGCCGTGCTGGGCAACAGGTCCCACGTCGGCAGCAACCTGACCCTGCGCGAGGTCGACGTGACCGGCGGCGTCGAGCTGCGCGGCGTGAACGTCGGCGCCAACATCGACCTGCGCGCCGCGCGGATCACCCAACCCGGCCGCTACCGCCACCAGAACGCGCGCAAGCCGTCGGTCGACGTGGGCGGCGCGGTCATCGGCCGCGACCTGATCTGCGCGGGCGGCACCAAGGAGTTCGTCGCGCACGGCGGGGTCCGGGCCAGGCGCGCCCAGGTCGCGCGGATGGCGACGTTCGCGGGCGCGGTGCTCGGCGACAAGCTCGATAGCCACGCCCTGAACGCGCTCGGCCTCCAGGTGCAGGAACTCGTGCTGACACCGGTCAGCCCGCCGCGCGGCGACGTCACGCTCCGCCAGGTCCGCTGCACCTCGTTGGACGACAACGAGTCCTTCTGGGAGGCCACCGGCCGCATCGACCTGGAGGAGTTCCGCTACGACTCGCTGCGCAACCCCATCGACCTGCGCGACGACCGCGAGGTCGAACGCCGGCTGCGGTGGTTGCGCCAGGCCATGCGCCGCACCTACCGGCCCGGCCCGTACGACCAGTTCGCCGACATGCTCCGCGCGGGAGGCAACGACGAGCACGCGGCCACCGTGCTGGTGGAGAAGCAGCGCCTGCGCTACCGCGCGCTCGCCGAGGGCCGCCGGTACCTCAAACCGCTGGTGCTGATCTGGAGTTGGCTCCAGCGCTCGATGGTCGGCTACGGCTACCGCCCGGCCCGTGCGCTCGGGTGGCTCGTCGTCGGCTGGGTGCTGGGCAGCCTGTGGTTCCAGTTCCACCCCGGTCTCACGCCGATCAACGCCGACGACCACCTGCCGTGGAACGCCTGGCTCTACACCATCGACCTGGTGGTGCCGATCGTCGACTTCGGCAACAAGAACCGCTGGCAGACCCCGGGCGCGTCGCAGTGGATCGCGGCCGGGCTGATCGTCACGGGCTGGTTGCTCGCCACCACGGTCGCGGCCGGCATCACGCGGATGTTGAAGCGCTGACCGGTGCGTAGTGTGCACGGCATGACAGACCTGGTGCTGGCACTGGACATCGGCGGCACCAAGATCGCCGGCGGACTCGTGGACCGGCACGGCGAGGTGGTGCGGACGGCGCGCGCCGCCACGCCCGTCGACCACGCCGAACGCACGTGGGACGCCGTGGTGGCGGTGGTGGACGAGGTGCTGCAAGGGGAATCGCCCGCCGGCGTGGGCATCGCGTGCGCCGGTCCCGTCGACGCCGGCGTGGGCACCGCGAGTCCGATCAACGTCGCGGTGTGGCGGGGTTTTCCGCTCCGCGACCGGGTGCGGGCGCTGCTGCCGGGGGTGCGCGTCGAACTCGCGGGCGACGGCACGTGCATGGCGCTCGGCGAGCACTGGACGGGTGCCGGTCGTGGCAGCCGGTTCCTGCTCGGGTTGGTCGTGTCGACGGGTGTCGGCGGCGGGCTCGTGCTGGACGGCAGGCCGTTCGGCGGTCGGACCGGCAACGCGGGCCACGTCGGGCACGTCGTGGTGGAGCCGGACGGCGAGCCCTGCGCGTGCGGCGGACGCGGGTGCGTCGAAACCGTCGCGGGTGGTCCGAACCTGGTGCGGTGGGCCCGGGAACAGGGTTGGCTCGCGCCCGAGGACGCCGACGCCGCGACGTTGGCCGCCGCCGCGCTGCACGGCGACGACCTGCCGAAAGCCGCGTTCGAGCGGGCCGGACGGGCGGTGGGCCTGGCGATCGTCGCCACCGCGGCGGTGTGCGACCTCGACCTCGCGGTGGTCGGCGGTGGCGTGGCGCAGGCCGGTGACCTGCTGTTCGAACCCTTGCGCCGCACCGTGGCCGAGCACGCCGGGTTGTCCTATTTGGACGGACTGCGGGTCGAGCCCGCCCGGCTCGGTGGCCGGGCGGGACTCGTCGGCGCGGCTGCTCTCGTGCTGCGGTAGGTCAGTGCGCGGCGACCGGCTTGACCCGGTCGCTGTTCTCGTCCGCGTGGTAGTCGTCGGCGGCGGTCTGGTCGGTGCCGTTGAACACCTTGGCCCGGCGGGCGATCAGCGTCACGACGACCGCGACGACCAGGTTGGTGACCAGCGCGACGGCACCGACGTAGATCTGCACGGTCGAGCCCGCGAACGGGTGCCAGCCGAACAGCGACAGCTGGCCCAGCGGCAACGCCGAACCGGCGAAGTGCGCCTTGTTCACCGCCGGGTTGCCGATGTTGTAGAGCAGCCACATGCCGTAGCCCATGCCCGCGACCCACCCGGCGATCAGGCCCCACACGTGGAACCACCTGGTGTACAAGGCGATCGCGACCGCCGGCAGCGTCTGGAGGATCATCACGCCGCCGATGAGCTGGAGGTCGATGGAGAACTGCGGGTCGACGAACACGATGAACGCGACCGCGCCGAACTTCACCACCAGCGACGCGATCTTGGCCTGCTTGGCCTCCTGCGCGGGCGTGGCGTCCTTCTTGACGTACTCCTTGTAGATGTTGCGCGTCCACAGGTTCGCCGCCGCGATCGACATGATCGCCGCCGGCACCAGCGCGCCGATGCCGATCGCGGCGAACGCGATGCCCGCGAACCACGACGGGAACTGCTGGCCGAACAGCACCGGCACGATGGTGTTCGTGTCCGGACGCCCGGTCGCCTGGTTGGTGATCGGCTTGGCTCCGGCGGAGATCGCCACGAAGCCGAGCATCGCCAACAGGCCCAGCAGCAACGAGTACGCGGGCAGCGCGACCATGTTGCGCTTGATCACGTTGCGGCCGCGCGAGGCGAGGATGCCGGTCAGCGAGTGCGGGTAGAGGAACAGCGCCAGTGCCGAGCCCAGTGCCAGCGTCGCGTACTGGAGCTGGTTGTTGGCGGTCAGCAGGATGCCGTCGGTTTTCGCGGGTGTCGCGTCGAACTTGGCCTGGGCGCTGTCGAACACCGCGCTCCAGCCGCCGAACTTGCTCGGCAGGTAGAAGACCGCGACCAGGATCACCAGGTAGATCAAGGTGTCCTTGACGAACGCGATCAGCGCCGGCGCGCGCAGGCCCGACTGGTAGGTGTACAGCGCGAGGATGACGAACGCGATGAACAGCGGCAGGTGGCCGAGGACGCCCGAACCGTTGAGGCCCATCGTGCGCAGCACGGCTTCCAGGCCGACGAGCTGGAGCGCGATGTAGGGCATGGTCGCGACGATGCCGGTGATCGCGATCAGCAGTGCCAGCCAGTGCGAGCCGTAGCGGCCGCGCACGAAGTCGGCGGGCGTGACGTAGCCGTGCACGCGGGACACCGACCACATGCGCACCAGCGGCAGGAACACGATGGGGTACAGGACGATCGTGTAGGGCAGCGCGTAGAAGCCGAGCGCGCCGGCGCCGAAGACCAGTGCCGGCACGGCGACGAACGTGTACGCGGTGTAGAGGTCGCCACCCACCAGGAACCAGGTGATCCACGAGCCGAACTTGCGGCCGCCGAGGCCCCACTCGTCCAGGTGGTCGAGGGTGTCGCCGGCCTTCCACTTCGCCGCCACGAAGCCGAGCACGGTCACCAGCAGGAACAACGCGCTGAAGACGACCAGTTGGGTCCAGTTCACGGCTCTACTCCGTCCCCTCGTCCAGGTCGTCCACGCTCAGCCGGTCGGGTTTGCCGGTGACGACGGGCTCGTCACGGGTCATCGCGTAGACGAGCCCGACGCAGACGACGCCGACCGGGACCCAGGCGAACTGGTACCAGTAGAAGAACGGCAGGCCGAGCAGCCGCGGTCCGTCCACGTTGAACCACGACGTGATGAGCATGAACAGCGGAACCGCCAGGAGCAGATTCCAATTGCTCCAGCGAAGGCCGGCGTTCGGACTCGGCGGCATGTTCCCCTCCTTGCGGCCTGGGGTGACGAGGTGAAGCGGAATGCTAGGGCCGCGAGGGGATCCAAGTCACCGTGCGGGCGGGGTTACCCGCCCGTGACCTTGGGGAACCGGCCCCGACCCCTACGCGCTCCGCAGGCCGGCGGTCACATCCTTCTCCGCGCGGTCGAAGTAGGTGCCCAACGCGTCTTCGGCCTCCCGCAGCTCACCGCGGTCCAGGTGGGCGACGATCAGTTCGTGCATCCGGAGGAAGTCGGCGTGCAGGAGGTGCGGCTCGGCGATGACGTGGAAGGCCAGGCGCAGCTCGGCGAGCAGGCGGCTGATCTCCTCGTTGAGCCGTGAACTGCCGGCGAGGTCGACCACGGCCTGGTGGAACCGGTTGTTCGCACTGGCGACGCCGGCCCAGTCCTCCTTCATCTGCCGGTCGATCCCGAGCTGGAGGGCGTCGGCCACGGCCTTCTGCTTCTGCTTGTCGGCCTGCGCCCACAACCGCAGCGCCCCGGTCTCGATGACGCGGCGGGCGGCGTAGAGGTCGACGATGTCCTGCCACTCGGGCTTACGGACGAAGACGCCCTTGCTGTAGGTGTGCACCAACAACCGCTCGTGAGCCAACAACCGAAACGCCTCACGCAACGTATTGCGCGAAACCTTCAACACCTCCCCGAGCGCCTTCTCGTTGAGCTGCTGCCCGGGCTTGATGACCCCGTCCAACACCCGCGCCCGCAACATCTCGGCCACCCGCTCCGCGGTGCTGGACCGATCGATGTCCCGACCCTCGGTCAACGCGCTCAGCCAGTCCTCGGATTCAACTGTCGTCATGTTGAACAAGTCTACTGCCCCATCCATCAATTGAAGTATCGAAGAATCGTTCAACAATCCCACAATCCAACGACCTGCCTAGCTACTCACACCCCCGGCAACCGGACAAGCGGGCAGCGGCCAACAGGCCGAGCAGGGGGCCGAAGGCCGATAGGCCGACGCCAGGCAAGTGGGCGAGGAGCAGGGAGCAGCCGCTGATCAGCAGCCCCGGTGATTCGGTGACTCGGCGATCGGCGACCGGAAACCACAGCGATCGCCCCACCGGCAGCAGGGGCGCGACCACCGGCGGCAGGTAGTCGCGGACAGGCGCGGGCAGTCGCGGCCGGAGTCGCGCGGCCAGGGTGCCGGGCCGGCGGTTACCCGTGGGGGGCGAGTTGGGATCACGCAGCAGGAGAGGGCAGGCGGACGACGAAGACCAGGCGACGAGGGCCGATTGAAGGCGGTGCGGGCGCGAGCAGCGCGGAAGCGTGCGGGCAAGCGGCGGGCGAGCAAACGAGCGGTCGGCCAGGCAGACGGCCGGGCAAGCGTGCCGGCGAGCAAGCGAGCGGTCGGCCAGGCAAGCGGGCGGGTGAGCGGCCTGCCAGGCAGGTGTCGGGCAAGCGGGCAAACGGGCAGGCGAGTGGAGCCCGCAATGCGGATGGCAGGCGGGTGCGGGTGAGCGGTCAGGCAAGCGAGCGTTCGGCCCGCCACTCGCTCAGCACGCTGGCCGCTCGGTCGTTCGCGCGGCCAGCCCCCGACCAGCCGGGCGGGCAGCTGGTCAGGGGGCTGGCGAGCGGGGGTCGGTCCAGGGGGCGGTCGGCCAGGCGGCTGGCCGGGCGGTTGAGCCCTCGGTCGGAGGTTGGCTCCGACGGTTGGGCAGGCGGTTGAGCACTCGCTCGGGCGTCGGCTCCGGCCGCTGGGCACGCGGTTGAGCAGTCGGTCGGGCGTGGCTCCGGCGGTCCGGTGATTGGGCGGGCGGTCGCTTGGCCAGTCGAGCTTGGGTCTGGCGGTTGGCCGGGCGGGCGCTCGCTCGGGGAGTCGCGCGAGTGGGCGGGCGGTGGGTGCGGGCGGGTAGGCCCGTGGTGCGTGGTGGTGGGCATTCGGCGAGGAAGGGTGGGTGGTGGCCTGGCGCCGGGTGCCAAGGTTCGGGCAGTCAGGACGGAAGTGACCGGTGGCCCGCTCGCCGCCGCTTGCTTGCCGCCGCTCGCACGCCGGTTGTTGTTGTCAGACGGAGTTCCCGCATTCGCGCCTGCGAGGGTTGTGGGTGGTGGGGATTGTTGAACGATTCTACGTTTGGACAAGGGGGCGAGCCTAAGGATCACCTGGTTGAGGTGGGGAAGGTGACTGATCGTGGAACGAGAGGGCACGGCGGCCGCACTACTGTGATCGGCGTGCTGCGGAGAGTGATGGTGGTGCTCGTCGCGTTGGGGCTTGCCGCCTGTACCGCCTGTACGACCCGTGTTCCGGGGTCGGCGGACGACGAGGTGATCCGGCCTTCCCTCACTCCGGTTCGGGACGAGCTTCCCCAGGCCGGGCGGTGTACGGACGACGGGCTCGCCGTGGTCGACTGCGCCGCGCCGCACGAGGCCGAGGTGGTCGGGGTCGGGGGGCTGGACGGGATGTCCGGTGGGCTGCCGACCGATGTCGATCTTCGCAAGGCGGCGCTGCCCGGGTGTCGGACCGCCGTCACCTCCTACCTCGGCAGTCCGGACCACGACGCCACGCGGCTTCAGGCTCGGGTGTTCTGGCCCAGCAGGGACGGCTGGGCCCGAGGTGATCGCTGGGTGTTGTGCACGGTGGTCGAGGTCCGGCCGGACGGGGTGGTGGTCAAGCGGTCCGGCAGTGCCAAGGACCTGCTCAAAGCGGCCGGGTTTCCCACCGTCCAGCTCTGCGCCGAAGGCTCGCCCGCCAAGGACGACAGCCTGAAGCCCACCACCTGCGACCGGACCCACCTCGCCGAGGCCGTACCGGGGGTGGTCGGGTTGGGGGTGGTGACGGATCCGGTTCCCTCCAAGGACGAGGTGGACACGATCGTGAAGTCACGGTGCGCGACGGCCGTGCGGGGTTACCTCAACGCCGACCGACCCGACGTCATCGCCTCCTGGCGCACGTTCGGCGAGCAGGGCTGGGCCGAGGGCTTCACCACCGCGGTCTGCTACGCCGAGGCGAGCCGTCCGTTCACCGGCACGCTCTGGGGCATCGGCACCAAACCACTGCCCTGACCACCACCGCGCCGACCACACCCGCCCGCGGTTCTCCACAGCCGTCAACAGCCTGTGCACAGCTTCATCCACACCCTGTGGACAACTACCGGCGAAGCACCGCGACAACCGCCAGCAGCACCCCGACCCCCACCGGCACACCGCTCTCGAAAACCGGCCTGAGCACGGGCAACAGCCACACCGGCCGCACCTCGGCCACCACGCACCCGGCCAGCGACACCAGTGCACAGGCACCGGGCGCGGCTGGGGACAGCCGCCCCTGGCACACCAACCCCACCAGCAGTCCCGCGAACCCCAACGCCACCAGGGCGTGCCACCGGACCTCGTCCAACTGGTCCACCCCGTACCCGGCGACCACGAACACGACCGGCGCGACGACCAGTCCGAGCACCGTCCCCCAGAGGTGCGACCACCACGACCGTCGGGTGACGACAGGCTCGACCGATGACACCGGGTAGTAGCGCACCACCCCGGGTACCGGCCCGGGATCGACATCCCGCTGCCCGTCGAAGTGCAGTCCGCCCGGCAGGTCGCTCACCCCTCCATCGTTCCCCCGAACGGCGCAGGTTTCACGGTGGGTGATCAAAAAGAAACCCCGGCGACCGCAACCGCGGTCACCGGGGTCCCGAGCAGGCGGATCAGCCCAGGCGCAGCTTCAGCGCCTCGAGCTCGTCACGCAGCGAGGTCGGCACCTTCTCGCCGATCTTCGCGAACCACTCCTCGATCATCGGGATCTCGGCACGCCACTCGTCGGCGTCGAACGCCAGCGACGCCTCGATGTCCTCGTTCGGCGCGTCCAGACCCGAGAGGTCCAGCTCACCGGCGGTCGGCACGTGACCGATGGGCGTCTCGACGGCGGCGGCCTTGCCCTCGATGCGCTCGATGGCCCACTTCAGCACGCGCGAGTTCTCGCCGAATCCAGGCCACAGGAAGCGCTTGTCGTCGCCCCGGCGGAACCAGTTCACGTAGAAGATCTTCGGCAGCTTGTCCGCCGCGGCCGACTTGCCGGTGTCGATCCAGTGCTGGAAGTAGTCACCGGCGTGGTAGCCGATGAACGGCAGCATCGCCATCGGGTCGCGCCGCACGACGCCGGTCTTGCCGACGGCCGCCGCGGTCGTCTCACTCGACAGGGTGGCGCCCATGAACACGCCGTGCTGCCAGTCGCGCGACTCGGTGATCAGCGGGATCGTCGTCGCGCGCCGGCCGCCGAAGAAGATCGCCGAGATCGGGACCCCGTTCGGGTCCTCCCACTCGGGGGCCTTGATGTCGCACTGCGCGATCGGCGTGCAGTACCGCGAGTTCGGGTGCGAGGACAGCTCCTCGCTGTCCGGCGTCCAGTCCTGCTTCTTCCACGAGGTGAGGTGCGCGGGCGGCTCGCCCATGCCCTCCCACCACACGTCGCCGTCGTCGGTCAGCGCGACGTTCGTGAAGAGCGAGTTGCCCTTCTCGATGGTGCGCATGGCGTTCGGGTTGGTGTGGTAGTCGGTGCCGGGCGCGACGCCGAAGAAGCCGTTCTCCGGGTTGACCGCGTACAGCCGGCCGTCCTTGCCGAAGCGCATCCAGGCGATGTCGTCACCCAGCGTCTCGACCTTCCACCCCGGGATGGTCGGCTCCAGCATCGCCAGGTTGGTCTTGCCGCACGCGCTCGGGAACGCGGCCGCGATGTAGTAGACCTTCGACTCCGGCGAGGTGAGCTTGAGGATCAGCATGTGCTCGGCGAGCCAGCCCTCGTCGCGCGCCATCACCGAGGCGATGCGCAGCGAGTAGCACTTCTTGCCCAGCAACGCGTTGCCGCCGTAACCCGAGCCGAACGACCAGATCGTCCGCTCCTCGGGGAACTGCGTGATGTACTTGGTGTCGTTGCACGGCCACGGAACGTCCGCCTGACCGTCCTCCAGCGGCGCGCCGATCGAGTGCAGCGCCTTGACGAACTCGCCGTCCTCGCCGAAAACGTTCAGCGCCTTGGTGCCCATGCGGGTCATGATGTGCATGGAGACGACCACGTACTCCGAGTCGGTGATCTCCACGCCCAGCATGGGCTTCTCCGCGTCCAGCGGTCCCATGCAGAAGGGGATCACGTACATCGTGCGACCGCGCATGGAGCCGCGGTACAGCTCGGTCATGATCCCCTTCATCTCGGCGGGGTCCATCCAGTTGTTCGTGGGGCCGCAGTCGGCCTCGTCCACGGAACAGATGTAGGTCCGCTCCTCCACCCGCGCCACGTCGGTGGGATCGCTGGCGGCCCAGAAGGAGTTGGGTTTCTTCTTCAGGGGCACGAACGTGCCGGCGTCGACGAGTTTGGCGGTCAGGCGGTCCCATTCGTCCTGGGAACCGTCGGCCCAGACGACCTCGTCCGGGCAGGTCAGCTCTGCGACCTCACGCACCCAGGACAGCAGGCGCGGGTGGTTGGTGGGTGCCTGGTCGAGACCGGGAATGGTCACTGCCGTCATCTCGTCTCGTCTCCTAGTGAGCGGCCAGCCCACGGTGGACGCCGTTGTCCGGGTGGGACGTCTGGAGGAAATGCCTCAGCACGCCCCGTGGGGGGCGTGCGGTAAGTGGGATGGACGGAGGTTAGCCCGGTGAATCACCGGTTACGCACACCTGACCTGTCGGCTCCCTCACAAAACCGATTCTGGAATCGATTCAGCACCCGATCACCACAAAACCCGGTGTGACCTGCGCTTTAGTTGACGGAATGCAAGAGCCGCAGGGTGCGGCGGTGGCCACATACCCGGGTGACGATCCGGTTACGGAGTGAGAGCGCTCTCACACCCTGCCGGAAGAATTGTCGCACCTATTGCCGGTTTCAGCCCCTTGAACGAAAACGGCCCGGGACAAACCCGGGCCGGACGCTGAATCGTTGTGGTGACCGAAAAAGACCTCGAACGGCCGCGAGCCGATCCCCGCCCCGACCGCCGCCCCCGCCGCCCCGAAATACGGCCACACCAGGCAAACCGCCCGTTTCAACAATTCACGTGTTCCATCGTTCCATTGTCGGATTGTTGAACAATGGAACGACGGCAGGCTCGCGCCTACCCGGAGTGCCGGAGCGAGGGCGGGGGAGGGACGCGCCGGGGTGCTAGTTCGGGCTGATCCACTGACCCGTGACGGAGTCGATGCGGACCACGCCGGAGACGGTGACCTTGCCGGACTGGTCACCGACGGTGGTGTCGGAGCCGTGGTCGGCGCCGCCGTTCGCCGCGCCGTCGGGGCCGTCGGCGGACCAGAGCTCGTCGGCGTCCGGACCGAGGGCGCCGTGCCTGCCGTCCGGCACGTACTTGCCGTGCTCGTCGATGCGACCGTGCTCGACCTCGGTCCACTGGTCGTCGGCGGTGTGCTTGGACGTGGTGACCTCACCGTCGCGGGTGACCTCGGTCGCCAGGTCGGCGTGACCGTCGCCGTCGACGTCGGTGAACAGCCACGTGTCGCCGTCCTCGTCCTTCACCACGGCAGTGTCGGCACGGCCGTCGCCGTCGGTGTCGTCCGTCGCCGCCCCGACGTTCTGCTGCCCGCGCTCGGTGTCGACCACGATCGACCGACCGGCGTTCGAGTTGGTCTGCTCGCTGTGGTCGTCCGACGGGTGCACGGCGACCCACTCGCCGGACGAGGCGTCGAACCGCGCCTGGCCCACGATCTCGCCGGACTTGTCGAACGTCGTCATGAGGTCCGCGTCGCCGTCGCCGTCGGTGTCGCTGAACGCCAGGTGACCGCCGTCGTCGGTCTCCACCACCGCGCTGTCGTCAACGCCGTCGTGGTCGAGGTCGTAGTTCGCCTCGGCGTGGTACACCTCGTCCTCGACGGTGACCTTCAGCTCGCCGTCCGCCGCGCCTGTCTCGTCGATGAACACCGGGTTCCACCCTCCAACGGTCTGTGCCGGTAGGACTCACGTTATGCCGGTTCGGTTCCCCGGCGGAACCCATGTCACCCACACCGCAGACCCGTGCGACCGACCGTCGCCAGCCGGTCACCGGTGGTCAGGAGCGGTCGCGGAGGGCGCGGATGCGGGCCAGGAGTTCGTCGACCTTGACCCGGCCCGCGGTCAGCTCGGCCACCTGCCGCGTCACGGCCTGCAACGCGCGGGTCCGCTCGCCGGCCTCCATCCGCAGCGCCTTGTCGACGTCGCGCAGTTCGGCCTCGATCGCCTCGACCCGCTTGCCGAGCGCGTCGTCCAGGGCCAGCGACAACTGCTGCTCGGCCTCGATCAGCTGCTCGGCGACCAATTGGTCCACAGTGGACCGGGCGTCCGCGATCGCGTCGGACAGCCACTGCTTGAGGTGCTGCTTGTCGGCCGAGTGCTTGCGGGTGCGCGCCATCCACCAGCCGGCACCCAGGCCCAGCACGATCGTCACCGGCAGCACCACGGGGTTCAGCGCGGCGACACCGAGTCCGGCCAGCGGCAGCGCCGCCAACCGCCCCGCGCCCAAACCGCCGGACACACCCATGAACACCAACAACTTGTCCTCGGCGGTGGGCGTGCGCTTCTCCGGCGGCCGCAGCACGACCGGCGGCGTGACACCGCGGGCGAACTGGCCGCGGATGACGGCCAACTCCTCGGGCGCGAACAGGTCCGCGAGCGCCGAGTCCGCGACCCTGGCCAGCCGGTGGCCCAACCCGGCGCTGATCCGGCCCGACACCATCTGGAGCGCGATGTCCACCTGCTGCGGCAACGTCGCCAGCTGCTCGCGGTTCGCCGCCTCGATCGCGGTGCGGAACCACGACTGCACGTCCCGCATCTGCCTGCTGACCTCGTGCGAACCCTCGACCCGCGCCCGCTGCACCTCGCCGCGCAGCCGGACCTGCCAGCTCCGGGTCGAGGAACGGCGCTGCGAGTTGAGCTCGTCCCGGCGCGCCCGAAGGGTTTCCGCCTCCTCCTCGCCCGAGGACAGCGCCCGCCGGTCGGCCTCCTGCCGCGCGACCAGCTCGTCCAGCACGGTGGCGAGCGCGCGCAAACCGTTGGCCTCGCCCAACATCGCGGCCCGGCCGACCACCAGCTCCTGCAAAGCCCCTTGCAGCTCACCGATTCCGGACCGCTCGCGCAGCATCGCCGCCGCGTCCGGGTTGGGCGCCTTGGCCGCCAGCTCGAACATCCGCGACGACACCGGGTGGAACGTCGCGCCGGCGAACCGCGGCGCGTGCTCGGCCAGCAGCGCCTGGTCGGCCTCGAGCACCTGCCGCCAACCCCGGTACTGGTCGACCTTGGTCAGCGCGAACACGACCGTCTCGACGCGTTCGCCGACCGTGCGGAGGAACTCCAGCTCACCGCGGGTGAACGGGGCCGAGGCGTCGACCACGAACAGCAGCGCGGTCGCCGACGCCGCCGCCTCGGCGGCCAGCTCGCCGTGCACCGACTCCAGCCCGCCGACACCGGGTGTGTCCACAATGGACAGCCGCTCCAGCAGCGGTATCGGCGCGTCCACCTCGACGTAGCGCGGCGGCAGCATGCCCTCGGGCAGCTCGTGCGCCGCGGACACCCAGTTGATCAGCTCGGTGCGGTCGAACTCGACCGGCGACATCGAGCCCGGGTAGCACGCGCGGGCCGACCACTCGGCGGCGTGCCGGAACACCAGGTAGGTCGCGGTCGCGACCTCGGCGTCGACCGGCGACAACCCCGGCGTCGCCAGGAGTGCGTTGACCAGCGAGGACTTGCCGCGGTTCGTCTCGCCGACCACGACGACCGAGGCGGGACCGGACTTGCGGGACTCCACGAACGCGGCGGCCGACGGGTCGAGCGAGCGCACGAGCGCGGTCAGCTTCTCCCTGGTCTGCCGCACGGTCTGCGGGAACGAGGTGGGCATCAACGGCTCGTGTACACGGTCACGATCGGCGCGCGCAGCGTGCGACCCCGGTCGGCGAACCCGACCACCTCGGTTTCTGCCACGAGCCCGTCGAGCGCCGCGTCCTCGGTCGGCACGACGCCGCCCGCCTCGTGCACCGACGGGTCGAACCGCTCGCCGTCCGGGCGCAGCGCGACCACGCCGATCGCGGCCAGGCCGTCCTCGATCCGTTCCACCACACCGGAACTGCGCGCCCGGTCCAGCGCGTACAGGCACAGCTGGACCAGCGCCCGTCGTTCGGCCAACGCCTGGTCCAGCAGCGAGGCCGTCATCGTCTCCACGTCGGCATCCGACGCCGCCGGCACCGGTTCCGTTCCGCCCTCGGTCATCGCCGTCCCCGGAGTTGTTGCCACATCAGGAAGTACGCCCGGTGCACGACGTGGGCGACGCGGCTCTGGGCGGGCGTCGCGCCGAACGAGGCGAACGAGCGCCACCAGCCCGCGCGTTCCAGCGCGTACGCGAGGAGTTCGGCGTGCGGGCGTCCGCGCAGGCCGAGCTGCTCGCCCAGGTCCGGCGAGCTGCCGAACCGCAGCACCTCCTCGACCAGGTCGATCGGCATCGAGACGGCGCCGGACGCGACCAGGGTCAGCGCCTCGAGCAACCTCAGCTGGTGCGCCTCGGGTTTGGCCAGCAGCACCTCGATCGCGTTGTGCACGCGCTGGCGCTCGCCCTGGTCGCCGGACGCGGCGGCGAGCGCGGTGACGCTGGCCAGCGCGGCGGCGGCCTTGATGCCGTCGGACCTCGACCGGAACACCGCGTTCAGCTTGCCCCGCACGCCGTCCAGGCCCGACGCGTCCAGCAGGGCGCGGCGCAGCGCGCCGGCGGTGAGGCCCGGCTCGGCGTCCAACGCGGTCAGGGCCACCCGGATCCCGTACAGGTCCAGCTTCTCCAGCAGGCGCGCGCGGGTGCCCGGCGGCACGTCGCAGTCCCAGGTCGCGAACAGGTCGGCCGAGATGAGCATGGTCTCGCGGGTGACGGGGTCGAGTTCGGCGAGCTTGCGCAGGCTGTCGGCGTCGGTGCTGGTGAAGCCGCCGGTTTCGGCCGACTCGGCGATCAGGCCGATCACCGGGATCACGTCGGCGACGCGCGGTTTGAGCGTGTCGGCCTGGCGCTCGGCGAGCATCACGGCGGCCTTCCAGGTGTCGCCGCCCGAGCCCTCCACGGTTTCGGCGGCGATCGTGTCCGCCTTGTTCAGCACCGCGATCGCGTTGACCGGCCCGGCCTCCCGGCTCGCGGTCGCGGCGGTGAACGCGGCCAGCGCCTGCTGGTCGTCGGAGCGGACGCCCTGGGTGACGACGTAGAGGACGGCCTCGGCGCCGGCGACCGCGTTGCGGCTCACCGGGTCCAGGTCGTTGGTGAGCAGGGCCTCGGTGCGGGCGACGGACGCGGCGTCCAGCGAGCCCAGGCCCGGGGTGTCGATCACCGTCAGGTCGCGCAGCACCGCGTTGGTCAGGTACGCCTCGACGTGGCTGACCCGCTCGACGTCGACGCCGAGGTCCGGCGGGATCATGCCGTTGGGGTCGAACGGGAGCACCTGCTTGCGGCCGTCGGTGAAGACGACCTCGACGCGGTCGACCGTGCCGTACTGGAACCGGGTGACCAGGCGCGTGCACTCTCCGACGTCGGTCGGGGCCACGCGTCGCCCGATCAGGGCGTTCACCAGGGTCGACTTGCCCGATTTGATCCGGCCGGCGACGGCGACCTGGAGCGGTGCGGACAGCCTGCGCAGCACCTCGCCGAACCCCGCGGCGGTGGCCGGCGACACCTGCGGCTGCAAACCCACGCACAGGTTCGCGACGGCCGCCGAGAGCGGACCGGCGAGTTGCTGGGCCTGCGCTGTCACGCGCCAGATCGTGCCACGCGTGACACCCGATCGGTTTGTGAACACCACGTCCGGGGTAACGAAGGGCACAGGAGGAGGTCTTCGTCATGGATGACGGTTTCGCGGTTTTCCTGCTTCTCGGAGTGGTGTTGGTGCTGATCGACGGCCAGCTGATCTACCGCAGCGGCCGTGGGTACATGAACAAGGCCTACGGGGACCCGGAGGCGGCCCGCTCGATGACGAGCCTGGCCACCGTGCTGTTCCACCTGGTGGTGCTGGGGCTGCTCGCGCTGGTCTCGATCATCACCGTGGACACCGGCGACCCGGTCAAGGACGTCGTGGTCAAGCTCGGTGTCGTGCTGCTGCTGCTGGCGCTGGTGCACGCGGTGACAATGGTGATCCTTGGGCGGATCCGGGACCGGCAGATCCAGCAGCAGCTGGCTGACGAAATGGCGCGGGAGAACCGGCGGGCCGAGCAGGAGCGGTTGGTGCCGCGGCAGGACCGGGTCGAGGCCGCGCCGGCCGCGCCGGCTGCGTCGGTCGCTCCGGTCGCCCCGGTCGCACCGACGGCTCCGGTGGCGAGCGGTGAGGACCGGCCCGTGGAGAAGCCCGTCGAGCCGGTGACCGCCGAGCCTGCCGGGCCCGTCGACGTGGCGCGTGCCGAGCCGATCGACCCGACCCAGGTCCGGACGGTCAGGTAGTCCTCCTGGAGGATTACCGCGTTTCCGACCGTGGCGCGACGCGGTGGGCCGCGCCCCCTACCTAACCTGGTGCCGTGCGGCGGCTGAGCCTGTGGATGCGTGCTCACCCGGTGTTCGGGGACTCCCTGATCGCCGGGGCGCTGCTGCTTTTCGACCTGCCGCTGATCTTCACCCACGGGACGGCCGTGCCGGACCCGGTGGTCGTGCTGGTCGGCCTGCTGATGGTGGTGCCGGTGGTGTTCCGCCGCCGGTACCCCCTCGGCAGTTCCTACGTCATCCTTTTCGGTGGCGTCCTCCAGCTGGCCACGCACGGTGACATCGATTCCGGAATACCCATACGTCCGGCCGATTTCGTGTTGGCCGTGACGTTGTACACGGTGGTCGCCTTCGAGGGCAGGCGGCAGGGCCTGATCTACCTCGGCTTTCTCGCGCTGGGAACGCTGATCTGGTCCCTGTGGGTCATGGGGCCGCGGACCGAAACCGTTTTCGCGGTGTTCTTCGTGGTGCTGTTCTTCGCCTTTTCCTGGGCGTTGGGCGAATTCGTCGGCGCGCGGCGGGCGTACCACTCGGAGTTGGAGCAGCGGTTGAAGCTGCTGGAGACCGAGCGGGACCAGCAGGCGCGGATCGCGGTCGGCGAGGAGCGGTCGCGGATCGCCCGTGAGCTGCACGACGTGGTCGCGCACGCGGTCAGCGTGATGGTCGTGCAGGCCGACGGCGCGGGGTACGCGATCAAGACCAACCCCGAGCTGGCCGAGGCCGCGATGCGCACGATCTCGGATTCCGGGCGGCAGGCGTTGACGGAGTTGCGGCGGTTGCTGGGGGTGCTGCGGTCGTCCGACCAGTCGAGCACGCAATGGGCGCCGCAGCCCGGTGCGCTGGACCTCGCGGAATTGGCCGAGAACTGCCGCGCGGCCGGGTTGCCGGTGACGCTGGAGATGTCCGGCGATTTCTCCGCGCTGCCCGCCGGGTTGGGGTTGGGTATTTACCGGATCGTGCAGGAGGCGTTGACGAACACGCTGAAGCACGCCGGCACTGGGGCGTCGTCCCTGGTTCGGGTCGCTCGGGCGGGTGAACAAGTTGCCCTGGAAGTGGTGGACGACGGTTACGGAACGCCGCACGACCTGGTGGCGGTGTCGGGCGGGAACGGGCTCATCGGGATGCGCGAACGGGCGGGGGTGCTCGGTGGGACGTTGGAGGCCGGGCCGAATCCCGGCGGCGGGTGGCGGGTTCGCGCCGTGCTGCCGTTCGCGCCGACATAGGGTGGTCGTGTGATTCGGGTACTGCTCGTCGACGACCAAGAGCTGATGCGCATGGGGTTCCGGATGGTGCTCGGCGCGCAGGAGGACATCGACGTGGTGGGCGAGGCGGGTGACGGGCTGGACGCCGTGCACATGTCCGCCGCGCTGCGGCCCGATGTGGTGCTGATGGACGTGCGGATGCCGGTGCTGGACGGGGTGGAGGCGACCAAGCGGATCACCGAGGCCGGTACCTCGCGGGTGTTGGTGATGACGACGTTCGACATGGACGAGTACGCGCTGTCGGCGCTGCGCAACGGGGCCAGCGGGTTCCTGTTGAAGGACACCCCTCCGGGTGACCTGGTGTCGGCGCTGCGCGCGGTGGCGTCGGGGGACGCGGTGGTGTCGCCGTCCGTGACGAAACGTCTCCTGTCGCGGTTCCTGGGCGACGGGGGCGGCGAGCTTCGGGACGCGTCGGTGCTGGACGCGTTGACGGAACGCGAGCGCGAAGTCCTGGTCCTGATCGCGAAGGGCCTGTCCAACACGGAGATCGCCCGCAAGCTGTTCCTGTCGGAGGCGACGGTGAAAACCCACGTCGGCCGGATCCTGGCGAAGCTGGAGCTGAGGGACCGCGTGCAAGCCGTGGTCCTGGCCTACGAAACCGGCCTGGTGCGCCCCGGCGACGTCTGATCGTTCACCCGCTCGACAGTTCACACGTTCTATCACCCCATTGTTCAACAATCCTCACGACGCCGAACGGCAGGCAGGGATGGCCTGCCTGCCGGTTGTCGGATTGCGGCATTGTTGGATTGTTGGATTGCCGGATTGTTGAACGATGGGAAGGTAGGGCGAGGGTGCCGGTGGGTCTGCGATCAAGGCCCCCGCGGTAGCCCCGCCCTGGGCAACCGCGTCAAGGTTGCGGTGCCGGCGGTGGGTCCGCGGTCGAGGCCCCGCGGTAGCCCTGCGGTTGGAGTGTGGGGCTGCGGCCCGGCGTGAGAGCAGCGGCCGGCGTGAGAGCTGCGGCCCCGATGTGAGAGCAGCGGCCCGGTGTTAGAGCAGCGGTCGGTGGGATTCCGCGGATCGGCTGGACCGGGGGTCAGCGGTAGAGGGAGGCGTCGGCTTCCTTCGGGTCCTTGCCCGGCTGGACGATCTCGCGGTACCAGCGGCCCCAGTCGGGGCGGGAGCCGTCGAGGTCGGTGGTGGCGTACTCGTGCATCAGGGTCCAGGAGGCGAGGGCCTGGCCGGTGAAGCGGTTTCGGGTGGGGTCCTCGGCCAGTGCCCTGATGCCCCTGGCCAGGTAGTACGGGGTTTCGGACAGCGCGTAGTGGGGTTCCTGGGCAATCGCGTCGCGCCAGTTCTCCTCCGTCACGCCGAAGTGGTCGAGCATCTGCTCCGACCTCAGGAAGCCCGGGGTCACCGCGACCGACGTGCCGCCGTGGGGTTCCAACTCCTTCGCCAGCACGGTGCCGAAGCGGCGGATGGCGACCTTCACCGAGTCGTAGGCCAGGGATCCCGGGTAGTACTCGTCGTTGTCGCCGTCGGTCACCTCCACCAGCAGGCCGCCCGGCTTGCGCACCAACAACGGCAGCAGGCGGTGCAGCGTCACGAGGTGGGCGCGGACGCTGTTGTCCCACAGGCGGAGCTGGCGGGTCAGGTCCTGTTCCCAGAACGGGCCGAACTGGGTGTCCAGCTCGCCGCCCCACACGTCGTCCACCAGCACGTCCAGACCGTCCACTTCGGACTCCACCGCCGCGCGGAACGCGTCGACGTCGGCCGGATCGGTGAAATCGCACCGGATCGCGACGCCGCGACCGCCCGCGGCGGTGACCAGCTCGGCGGTCTCCTCGATCGTCTCGTCCCGCCCGATCACCGACTTCCGCCCGCGCGTCGACCGCCCGCCGACGAACACCGTCGCACCCGCGGCGCCCAGCTCCACCGCGATCGCGCGCCCCGCACCCCGGGTGGCACCCGCCACCACGACCGCCTTGCCCTGCAACGACTCCATCTACTTCCCCTTCCACGCGTCGAGCACCGCGTCCACGTCCTCCGCCAACCGCGCGACCAACTCGCCGCGCGGCCGGATCGACCAGTCCATCGACACGCCGTAGACCAACCCGGTGAGCACCCGGGCCGCGCGCTCGGGTGCCGGCCCGCGCGGCAACGGCACGGCGCGCACCAGTTCCAGCACCGCGCCGAACGTCGCCTCGTACAACTCGGCCAGCAGCGCCCGCAGCTCCGGGTCGATCAGGTCCGCACCGAGCTGCGCCAGGTGGTTGCCGGTGGTCGTCGGGTCGGTCATGCCCGGCATGAACCACGCGACCAGCCCGGCGCGCAGGCCCTCCAGCGGTGCCAGGCCGACCGCGGCCGCCCGCATCCGCTCGACGAGCGCGGCGCTCTCCTGCCTGGTCAACGCCTGGAGCAGGCCGGACTTCGAGCCGAACCGGCCCGCCACCGTACCCACCGCCACCCCGGCCCGCGCCGCCACCTCGGCGACGGTGAAACCCGGACCCCGCACGCCGATCACGTGCGCGGCGGCGGCGAGGAGGCGCTCGTCGGTGATGGTCTTCGGTCGTGCCACGCCGTTAGTGAACCACGATTCATTAATGTCCGCCATTAGGGTGGTGCCACGTGACCTGGAGACCGCACTTCATCGCGCTCGACATCGACGGGACGATCACCCGCGAGGGTCGGGAGGAGATCGCGCCCGCCGTCCACGCCGCGATCCGCCGGGCCGTCGACCACGGGGCGCGCGTCGTCCTCGCCACCGGCCGCAGCCTGATCGGCACCCGCAAGGTGGTCGCGGACCTGGACCTGCGCGGCAGCACGGCGATCTGCTCCAACGGCGCGGTCTGGTGGGACACGACGTCCGGCGAGGTGGTCCGGCAGGTCACGTTCGACCCCGGCCCGGCCGTCCGGCTGCTGCGGGACCTGCTGCCGGGCGCGGTGTTCGGCGCGGAGGTCACCGGCGTCGGCAACCTGTCGCTCGGCACGTTCCCGCCGGGCAACCTGTGGGGCGAGACCCGGCACGTGGACGAGGCCGGGCTGGTCGCGACACCGACGTCGCGGCTGGTGGTGCACTGGCTCGACCACACGCCCGAGGAGTTGGCGCTGCGCCTGCTGGACGTGGAGCTGCCCGGCGTGCAGGCGTCGGTCGACCACACCCTGGCCTGGCTCACGCTCGCACCACCGCGCGTCACCAAGGGCGCGGCGCTGGCGCGGCTGTGCGCGGACCTGGCCGTCGACCCGGCCGACGCGCTCGCCGTCGGCGACGGGCACAACGACCTCGAGATGCTGCGGTGGGCCGGGCACGGCGTGGCGATGGGCCAGGCGCCTGCCACCGTCCGCGAGGTGGCCGACACCGTCACCGCGACCGTCCTGGAGGACGGCCTGGCGCAGGTGCTCGACCGGTACTTCTAGTCCGCGACGTCGACCTTGGCCACGATCCGCGCGTCGCGGACGTACACGACGAGTTCGCCGTCCACACCGTTGCGCTCGGCGAACTCGTTCGCCCGCTCGGCGCCCATGTACCGGGCGCCGAGCCGGCCCGCCCAGTAGCGGACCTGCTCCGGGTCGGCCACGACCTCGGCCCGGCCGGTCACCGTGACGAAGGAGAACGGCGGCCGCTCGTCGTCCAGGCACACCGACACCCGGCCGTCGCGGAGGATGGCCCGACCCTTGATCGAGTCGCGGTGCGTGGTGAAGACGAGCGAGCTGCCGTCCACGTCCACCCAGATCGGTGACACGTGCGGGGTGCCGTCCTTGCGGACGACCGCCAGCTTGCCGGTGCGGGGCGTGGCCGTGACGAACTCGCGCCACCAGCCGTCGGGCGCGTCGGTGTAACCCATGACCGAACAGTAGGGGACGACTCAGGGTCATCACTGATTGCTGCAACCGAGGTTTCCGGCACCCTTAGACGGAAGTCGCACGCCGTCGTCAACTACAGAACGATGCGGTTGCGTCCCCCGTTCGGGCAAAGTACCCGGGTACCGGGGGAAGCGAAGGGGAGAAACGATGATCGAGGCGATCGGCCTCACCAAGCGCTACGGCAACACGGTCGCCGTCGACGACCTGTCGTTCACCGTGGCGCCCGGCCGGGTGACGGGGTTCCTCGGGCCGAACGGCGCGGGCAAGTCCACCACCATGCGGATGATCCTCGGCCTCGACCGGCCGACGGCGGGCCGGGTGCTGATCGACGGGCAGCCGTACGCCAAGCTCGACCGCCCGCTGACCAAGGTCGGCGCGCTGCTGGACGCGAAGTGGGTGCACCCCAACCGGTCCGCGCACGCGCACCTGCGGTGGCTGGCGAAGTCGAACGGCCTGTCGACCCAGCGGGTGGACGAGGTGCTCGACCTCGTGGGCCTCACCAAGGTCGCCAAGCGGCGCGCGGGCGGTTTCTCGCTCGGCATGTCGCAGCGCCTCGGCATCGCGGGCGCACTTCTGGGTGACCCGAAAGTATTGCTGTTCGATGAACCGGTGAACGGGTTGGACCCGGAGGGAATCCTCTGGATCCGCCACTTCATGCAGGGACTCGCGGCCGAGGGTCGGACGGTGCTGGTGTCCTCGCACCTGTTGTCCGAAATGGCGCTGACGGCGCAGGACCTGGTCGTGATCGGGCGCGGCAAGCTGATCTCGCAGAGCACGACCGAGGAGTTCGTGGAGCGCTCGACCGAGAACACGGTCCGCGTCCGCAGCCCGCACGCCGACAAGCTGGGCGCGATGCTCATCGACAAGGGCTTCACGGTCCGTGAGGACTCCGACGGCTCGCTCACCGTCTCGGGAGCGACGAGCGACCAGATCGGGGATATCGCCGGGTCCACCGGCGTGGTGTTGCACGAGTTGAGCCCGCAGCGCGGTTCACTCGAACAGGCCTTCATGCAGCTCACCGGCGATTCGGTCGAGTACCACACCGAAATCACCACCGAGACGGGGAAGTGAACCGGGATGACTCTGCTCGCCGTTGAACGGATCAAGCTCTTCTCCACGCGGTCGCCGTGGTGGTGCATGCTCCTGGCGCTGGGGTTGACCGTCGGCATCACCGGGATCATCGCGGCGAACTGGCAGGACTCGCCGATGCCCGTGATCGGCACCGTGTTCACCTACACGTTCGGGCTCTACGTCATCATGGTGATGGCCGCACTCGCGGTGACCACCGAATACCGCTTCGGCACCATCCGCTCCACCTTCCAGGCGGTGCCCGACCGGGTGTCGGCACTGGTGGCCAAGGCCGTCGTGGTGACGCTGCTCGCGGGCCTGGTCGGCGAGGCCGTCGGGTTCGGCTCGTGGGGCCTGAGCAACCTGCTGGCCAAGGACACCTCGCAGCTCGCGCTGAACTCGGCCAACGACTGGCGGCACGTCGCCGGCATCGGCCTGGTCTACGCGGCGGGCGCGATCCTCGCGGTCGGCGTCGGCACGCTGGTGCGGCAGACCGCCGGCGCGGTGTCGATCATCCTGGTGTTCGCGCTGGTGCTGGAAAGCGTGGTCGGCCTCATCCCCAAGATCGGCGACGACATCCAGAAGTGGATGCCGTTCACGGTCGCCAACAAGTTCATCTACGGCAGCCCGGACCCCGGTTCGCTGCCGGAGGGCGCGGGTCCGCCCGCGATCGGCGAGCTGAGCCCGTGGGGTTCGCTCGGGTACTTCGTCGGCATCGCGCTGGCGGTGTTCGTGATCTCGCTCGTGGTCGCGAAGCGGCGGGACGCGTAGCTCGTCCGGACGGGGGGCTCGAACCACTTTCGGGGGGTGGTTCGAGCCCCCTTCGGCTACTTTCGGGAGTCGGGGGAATCATGCTCGAAGCAACCGGACTGACCAAGCACTACGGGAAGACCGTGGCGGTGGACGACCTGTCGTTCACCGTGGCGCCGGGGCGGGTGACGGGGTTCCTCGGGCCCAACGGCGCGGGCAAGTCCACCACCATGCGGATGATCCTCGGGCTGGACCGGCCGACCGCGGGCCGGGTGCTGATCGACGGCAAGCCCTACACGTCGCTGGCCAGGCCGCTGACCAAGGTGGGCGCGCTGCTGGACGCGAAGTGGGTGCACCCCAACCGGTCCGCGCGGGCGCACCTGCGGTGGCTCGCCAAGTCCAACGGCATCTCCTACCGGCGGGTGGACGAGGTGCTCGACGTCGTCGGGTTGACCTCGGTGGCAGGCAAGCGCGCGGGCGGGTTCTCGCTCGGCATGTCGCAGCGCCTGGGCATCGCGGGAGCCCTGCTGGGCGACCCGGAGGTGCTGCTGTTCGACGAGCCGGTCAACGGGCTCGACCCCGAGGGCATCCTGTGGATCCGCCAGTTCCTGCACCGGCTCGCCGACCAGGGTCGGACCGTGTTCGTGTCCTCGCACCTGCTGTCGGAGATGGCGCAGACCGCGCAGGACCTGATCGTGATCGGGCGCGGCAGGCTGATCTCCCAGACGTCGACCGAGCAGTTCATCCAGGACGCCACCGAGGACACCGTGAAGGTGCGGTCGCCCGAGCTGGACCGGCTGCGCGCGCTGCTCGGCGACGACGCGCGGGTGGACGACGTCGAGGGCTCGATCGTGGTGCACGGCCTCGAGCCCGCCCGGATCGGCGAGCTGGCCGCGTCCAACGGGATCACGCTGCACGAGTTGAGCCCGCAGCGCGGTTCGCTCGAAGAGGCGTTCATGCAGTTGACCAAGGAATCCGTGGAGTACCACGGGGCCGAGTAGGGCCGTTCGCGCCCCGGAGTCCGGGAGTGGACCACTCGCGGACTCCGAGTGGTGGCCGCGCGGGTTTGCGTGGTGCGTTTTCGGGGTAAGGGCGAGTGGTTCCGACGGTTTTTGTTTTCTTCCGGTGCGCCCTGTTGGTGGAAGTCCGCCCTGGTCAGCCCTGTGGGTGAGGTCACAGCTATTCCATGTCGGTGATGTTTCGAATATGTCCGCGACGGCAAGTGGAGTAAGGGGTTCGTTAAGACCACGTGAACTCCCGCACATCGGCGAGACAAGTGGTTCTGAAGCCGGTCAGATGGAAAGTGACGAATCGTGAGGCGGAGGTGTACCGCACGCGAATTCGGCTACCCCCGTCAAGGAACCCCCGGAGGTGAACCCGTGACGGTGCTTGATCCGGACGTGAACGCCGACCCGTCGGCCACCAAGTCCAAGAAGCTGCCACGGCAACGAGACCACGCCCTGCGCGTCGAGCCGATGCTCGCGCTCGAGTGGTCGTCCGCCATCGAACCCGCGGGTGGCGTCGGCATCGCCGACTCGCCCGCGCAGAACCGTCGAGCCTGGATCCACCGGGCGGACGAGGACCAGGTCCTCACCCTGTTCCGCGCCGTCGGGGCGCAGGCGCCCGCACCGTGGTGGCTGCGCGCGCTCGACCGCGGCCGGATCGCCTCGCGCGCGGCGGCGTTCGCCGTCGAGGACGAGGTGACCGCGCTGCTGGCCGAACGCCCGGGCTGGGTGTTCGTGCCGTGGGCCTCCGAGGGCGAGGTCGGCTACTGGGAGTTCGTGCCGTCGGAAAGCGGCGTGTACGGCCCGGCCGAACCCACCACCGTCCAGTTCACCGACCGCCACACCGGTTTCGTGGACCTGCTCCCCGCGCACCGCGGACACGGGCAGCGCCACCCGATCGAGTTCACCCCCGCCGGCCTGCGCGAGCAGATCGAGGACCTGGAGAACATCGCCTAGCGCACCACCTAGGCTGTACGCCCGTGACGTCCAGCCGAGAGCGACCTGCCCACCACCGTTCCGTCGTGTCCTACGTGCAACGCGGCGAGCGGATGACGGTCGGGCAGGAACGCGCCTGGGACCGCCACTGGGAGCGTCTGGGCCGCGAGGTCAAGGCGCTCCCGGCCGGTCCCGTGGACTTCACGTCCTGGTTCGGCCGCGAGGCACCCGTGCTGCTGGAGATCGGCTCGGGCATGGGCGAGACCACGTCGCAACTGGTCGCCGCCGCGCCCGAGCTGAACTACGTCGCCGTCGAGGTCTACAAGCCCGGTGTCGCCCAACTGCTGATGCGCGCCGAGTCGTTGCAGGTCACGAACCTTCGGGTGTTCCGGGGTGACGCCGTCGACCTGCTGACCGAGCACGTGCCCGAGGGCTCGTTGCACGGCGTGCGGATCTTCTTCCCCGACCCGTGGCCCAAGAAGAAGCACCACAAGCGGCGGCTCGTGCAGCCGGAGTTCGTGCGACTGCTCGCCACCCGGCTGGAGGTCGGCGGCACGCTGCACCTGGCCACGGACTGGGAGCACTACGCCGAGCAGATGCTCGAGGTCTGCTCCGCCGAACCGCTGCTGCGCAACCCGCACGAGTCGTGGGCGCCGCGCCCCGACTGGCGGCCGGTGACGAAGTTCGAGCAGCGGGCCGTGGAGGAGGAGCGGATCAGCCGCGACCTCATGTTCACCCGGATCGAGACCACCTGACCGGGTACTCAAGTCCGGTCCCGGCGGGGTGACGTGGACTCCTCGTCGTTCCGTCACCCCATCGGGCGAGGGAACATGATCAGTCCGGGTGCCCCTTCTGGCAGTGACGGGTGACGAGGTTTCGTCATTACGGTCACCAGCCGTGACCGCTGACATCCTGGACGTCGCGGAGGCCTTCCTCCGGATGTTCCACATCGCCCACCCGGAAGCCGGGGCCGTCGGACCCAGACTCGCCGAGGTCCGCGCCGAGATCGACGCCACCGGCACGTACCGGCACACCACGCCCGAGCTGAACTACGGCGCGCGCATCGCGCTGCGGGACAGCGGCTGGTGCACGAGCGGACTGCCGTGGCGCCGGCTCAAGGTGCGCGACCTGCGCGGGCTGCGCAACGCCGCCGCGGTGGCCGCCGAGTGCGTCGAGCACCTCCGGCTCGCCACCAACGGCGGTCGGATCCGGCCGCTGGTCACCGTGTTCGCGCCGGACTCGCCGGGCGGGCCGGGGCCGTGCGTGTGGAACGAGCAGCTGGTCCGGTACGCGGGTCACCCCGACGGCTCCGGCGACCGCCGCTACACCGCGTTCACCGAGGCCGTGACGCACCTCGGCTGGCGCCCGCCGGCCATGCCGACCGCGTTCGACCCGTTGCCGATCGTGGTCGAGACCGCGCACGAGGGACCGCGGCTGTTCACCCTGCCGGGCGACGTCGTGCACGAGGTGTGCCTGGAGCACCCCGACCTGCCGTGGTTCGGGCGGCTCGGGCTGCGCTGGCACAGCGTGCCGGTGATCACGAACATGCGGATGGACATCGGCGGCGTGAACTACCCCGCCGCGCCGTTCAACTCGTGGTTCGTCGGCTCGGAGATCGGCGCCCGCAGCCTCGGCGACGAGCACGCCTACGGCGCCGCGCGGCAGGTCGCCGAGGCACTGGGCCTCGACACGTCCACCGAGCGCTCGCTGTGGCGCGACCGCGCGGTGGTCGAGCTCAACCGGGCCGTGCTGCACTCGTTCGACCTGGCGCAGGTCACCATCACCGACCACCACGCCGAATCGCGGCACCGGCTGTCCTGGCTGCGGTCGCGGCAGAGGTCGGCCGGCAACCGGCCCGCGTTCCGGCTCGACCACGCCGCGGCCCACCGCGCCCGCGCCGGCGGCCCCGGGCGGTTCTCCGCTTCCCCGGCGGAAACCACCCGACCGCACCCGGCGATCGCGGAGCTGGTCTGACTACGAATCCGTGATCACGCCCGCGAGGGCCATCAGCACCAGCACCAACAGGCCGATCCCCGCACCGATCCAGGTCGCCACCGTGGTGAACATGGCCATTCCTCCTTTCCCCGACTTCGTTTCCAGGGTCACCCCCGGAAACGTCATCCGACATCGGCCAGTGGGGTACAACCGCGCGTGTTCGGGTCAGACCTCCGGCTGACCCGCCGCGATACCGGGGTCGGACGCGTTCCCGCGGTGGACGACCTACCGTGACGTCTCGTGGACAGCTCGGACCTCGGCTGGCGCGCGCTCGCCCGACGGCAGTGGCCGCTCGCGGGCGCGCTCGCCTTCCTGCTCGCCCTCGAGACCTTCGGCGACGCGCCCTGGTGGCAGTTCCCGGGCACGGCGGCGGTGTCCGTGCTGGCGATCGTCGCGCCACGCCGCCCGTTCGACGCCTGCCTGGCCGCGGCGACCGCGCTGCTCGCGTCGTCGGTGGTGCTGCGGCTCGCGGACACGCCGTCGTCCGTGCCGTTCACCGGCGGGCTGGTGGTGTCCGAGGGCGCGGCGTCGATGGCGCTGATCGCGATCGCGGTGCGGCAGGCCTCGCCCGCGCGGGCCGTCCTCGGACCCCTGGTGCTGGTGGCGGCGGCATTCGTCACGCAGTGGATCCGGCCGCCCTACTGGGAGCGGTATGCCGCGAAGTACGACTTCGCCGGGCCGGACGTGCTCCAGGAGGTCGTGGCGCTGACGATCGTGCTGGTGCTGGCCGTGGGCACCGGCCTGTACTTCCGGGCGCGCGACCGGGAGCGGTCGACCGCCGTGCGCGCCGAGGTGGCCGCCGCGCAGCACGCCGAGCGGATGGCGCTGGCGCGCGAGCTGCACGACGTGGTGGCGCATTACGTCACCGGGATCGTGGTGCACGCGCAGGCCGCGCAGGCGGTTCCCGGCGCGGCGCAGGAGGTGCTGCCGGTGATCGTGTCGTCGGGCAACGAGGCGCTGACCGCGATGCGGAGGCTCGTCGGCACGTTGCGGGGCAACGAGGCGGACGCGCCGGCGGCGTCCAACGACCTGGCGCGGGACGTGCGGGCGGTGGTGGAGGAGTCCGGCCAGCCCGTGCGACTGCGGGTGGACCTGCCCTCGGACGTGCCGACGTCGTTGGAGCGCTCGGTGCTGCGGTTGGTGCAGGAATCCTTGACCAACAGCCGGAAGCACGCCGAGGGAGTGTCCCTTGTGGACGTTTCGGTGACGGTGGTCGACGACGCGGTCGTCGTGCTGGTGACCGACGACGGGCGCGAGGGCCGGTCGGCGCCGGTCGGCGGGTCCGGCGGATTCGGGCTGATCGGCATGCGCGAGCGGGTGGAGCTGCTCGGCGGTCGGTTCACCGCCGGGCGGATCGCGTCGGGCGGGTGGCAGGTGCGCGCCGAGTTGCCGATCGCATAGTGCCGGCGCGGTGGTCGTGCGGCAGGATCCCGGTATGCCGCTTCGCCTCCACGCACCCGTCGTCCTGCCGTGCGACCCCGAGTGCTCCGTCCTGCGCGACGCCGTGGTCGACGTCGACGGCGGTCGGGTCGTGCACGTCGGTCCGCTCGCCACCGCGCCCGCGTTCGCCGGAGAGGTGCGCGAGCTGACCGGGATCCTGTTGCCCGGCTTGGTGAACGCCCACGCGCACAGCCCGATGGTGGTGCTGCGCGGGCTCGGCGGCGACCTGCCGCTGCTGCGGTGGCTGCGCGAGGCGATGTGGCCCGCCGAGGCGAAGATGCGGCCGTCGGACATCCGGGCCGGGCAGCTGCTGGGCGCGGTCGAGATGCTGCGCAACGGCGTGACCACCAGCGCCGAGATGTACTTCCACGGCGAGCAACTGGTCGACGCGGTGCTCGCGGCCGGGTCCCGGGTGCTGTTCGGCGGGGCGATCATGGACCTGCCCGGGTTGCCGTGGAAGCCGATGACCGACGAGATCAGCCGGTGGATCGACGCCGACGGGCTGCGGTTCGGGCCGCACGAGCGGGTCGAGCTGGGTTACGGGCCGCACTCGGCGTACGTGCTGTCGCCGGAGGCGCTGGGCGCGGTCGCGGACGAGGCCCGGTCGCGCGGGGCGCTGCTCCAGATCCACGTGGCCGAGTCGCCGGACGAGGACCAGGCGCAGCGCGCGTCCCACGGCTCCGTGCCGCGGCTGCTGGAGGCCTCGGGGGTGCTGGGCGGGCGGGTGCTGTCGGCGCACTCGGTGCACCTGTCGCCGGAGGACGTGTCGATCTACACCGCGCACGGTGTCGGCGTCGCGCACTGCCCGGGGTCGAACACCAAGCTGGCGTCCGGGATCGCGCCGCTGCGGCAGTACCTGGACGCGGGGGTGGCCGTCGGGTTGGGCACGGACGGGCCCGCGTCGAACGACGACCTCGACCTGTTCGAGGAGGCCCGGTTGGCGGCGTTGCTGTCGCGGGTGACCACGGCCGACGCGACGTCGATGCGGGCGGCGGACGCGTTGCTGCTGGCGACCCGGGGCGGGGCGGCGGCGTTGGGGCGGGACGACCTGGGTGCCCTGGAGGTGGGGCGGTGGGCGGACGTGGTGCATGTGGACGTGGACGACCCGGCCTTCGCGACCGGGTTGGACGCGCCCGACTCGCAGGTGCTGGCGAACCTGGTGTGGGCTTCGGGGACCCGGCGGGTCAAGGACGTGTGGGTGGGTGGGGAGCAGGTGGTCGCCGGTGGGGAGACCACGCTGGTGGACCGGCGGGAGGCGCAGGCCGGGGTGCGTGAGGTGGCTCGGCGGCTGCGGTAGGCGGTTGCCTTGGGGTTCTTGTTCGTTGCGCGGGCTTCGGCCGGTCGGGCTTTCGGGCGATCAGGCTTTCGGTCGGCTGAGCGGTCGGGCCTGCGGTCGGCGGGCCGGTTGCGGTCGGCGGGTCACCGGGGGCGCGGTCGGAGGACGACCTGGGTGAAGTGCGCGTCGTTCGGCGCGAGCACCACGTGCTTCACCGCGTCGGCGACGGACTCCGCGGTCAGGTAGTTGTCGGGCTCGTAGGCGCCGGACTCCTGCGCCCGGACGTCCCGCTGCATGTCGGTGTCGGTGCGTCCGGGGTGGATCGAGGACACCCGCAGGGCCGGCTCCTCGGCGCGGAGCGCGTCGCCGAACGCCTTCAACGCGAACTTGCTCGCCGCGTACACGCCCCATCCGGGGTTCGCCTGGAGCCCGGCACCGGAGTTGATCAGCACCACGTCGCCCCGCGCCGCCCGCAACAGCGGAAGCGTGAGCCGCGTCAACTCGGCCACGGCCACCACGTTGATCTCCAACGTCCGCCGCCACACGTCCGCCCCGGCCTCCGCCAACGGCCCGAGTTCGGCGACCCCGGCGCTGTGCACCAGGACATCCAGCCGCTCGAGGCCCTCCACGGCCCGGGCGACCTGCGCCGAATCCCCCAACTCCACCGGCCACGGCGTCGCACCCGGCAACGTCCCGGCCAGATCGTTCAACGCGTCAACATCCCGACCACCCAACAAAAGATCGTGCGTAGACGCGAGCGCTCGCGCCACCGCCGCACCGATTCCCCGGGAAGCACCAGTGATCAGACCGACAGGTCGACTCATACCCGCGACCCTATCCGCCACCTGCCGCCCGCCCGGCGTGTTCCCATCCACCTACTTCCCCCATGTCCCCTTGTTCAACAATCCAACCACCAAATCGTTGAACAATCCCCTCATTGAACAATGACTGGCCTGGTTGACTGATCCAACGATTCAATCGTTCAACAATCCACACGCAGACGGGCCGCTCGCCTGCCAGCTGCCAAGCGGCCGCTCCGGGCTGCGCCCGGGTCACGCTGGGTCACGCTGGGCCGCCCTGGGTCACGCTGGGCAGCGCCGGGTCACGCCGAAGTCGCGAGGCGGTCGCGCTGCCGAAATCCCAGGCCGCCAAGGCGAAAGGGCGCAGGAGGGCGCAGGGGTCGGGGGCTGCCGGAGTCGAGGGCTTCCAGAGTCGCAGACTGCCGGAGTTACAGACTGCCGGTGTCGCGGTGGCCAGGAGCAAGGACCAGGAGCGCAGGGGCGGCGCTGCCGGAGTCGCAGGTGAGCGGAGGTCGCGGATCGCAGGGGCCGCTGGGGTAGCGGGGCTGCTGGGGTAGCGGGGCCGTCGGAGTCGCGGGTCGGAGGGGAGCAGAGTCCCAGAGGCGCGGAAGTCGGGAGTTGTGGGTCGCCGAGGGGTGCAGGACAGCGAGGTGGTCGCCGGCACACAAAAAGCGCAGAGGTCTAACGACTGCAAGGTGGCCGAGCTGGTCACAGGGCGCTGCGGGGGCGCGCAGGTGGCGGGCGGGCGGCGTGTGAGCACGGTTGCTCCGCTGTGGTGCCGGCACGCGGCTGGCACAGCGGGTGCGTCGGGCGCTGCGGGCTCTGCGGGTGCGTCGGGCTCTGCGGGTGCCTGCCGCCGCGTGGTGGGCACAGGTCGAGCGCGGCGAACGCCTGCCGTAGCGCTGTGGGTGTCCGTCGCGCGGCGAACGCCTGCCGCAGAGCCATTCCATGAGCACCGGTCGAGCCGCCGACGCCTGCCGCGGGGTGGTGTGCGGCAGGCGTCGGGGTGGCCGGGGTGGTCAGCCGCAGACTCGGCCGCGGTCCTTCTTCCAGGACACGACCACGGCCGGACGGGGTTGGGAGGTGCCGCCGTCGGGCCAGTGGGAAAGGGGGTTGTTCGCCGAGGCGCCGTCGATTTCGCCCGGGTGTTGGACCGAGACCAGGACGAAGTCGTCCTCGATCCACGGGCCGCAGGTTTCCGCGCCCTTCGGCACGGTCAGGAACTGCTTCAGGTGGCCGCGGTACTTGCCCTCGACCGGGACGGCGAACAAGCCGTCGTTGGACTTCAGGGCGTTGCCGTCGGTCGAGATCCACAGGTTGCCGTGGGAGTCGAAGGCGACGTTGTCCGGGCACGAGATCGGCGAGACCTGGGTCTTGTCGTAGCCGCCGAAGTACGTGTCCGCGGACGTCGGGTCGCCGCACACCAGCAGCAGCTTCCAGGAGAACGTCAGCGCCGTGTTGTCACCGCGCTTCTCCTCGAGCTCCAGCACGTGCCCGTGCTTGTTGCCGACGCGCGGGTTGATCTCGGTCGCGCCTTCCTTGCCCGCCTTGCCGCGGTCGGTGTTGTTGGTCAGCGCGGCGTACACGCGGCGGTTGCGCGGGTTCGGCTCGACGTCCTCGGGGCGGTCCATCTTCGTCGGGCCGACCTTGTCGGCGGCCAGGCGGGTGAAGACGTAGACCTCCTCGGCGGTGAAGCCGGGCACGAAGGACTTGTCGCCCGACACCAGCGGGATCCACTCGCCGGTGCCGTCGAACTCGCCGTCGGCCGGGAGCTTGCCGGTGCCGTCGAACTCGCCCGCCGGCGAGTCGCCGGTGAACTTCGCGACGTACAGCGTGCCCTTGTCGAGCAGCTTCTTGTTGTGCTCACGGGCGAACCGGCTGTTGCCCGGCTTGTACTTCCCGTCCGACACGAACTTGTACATGTAGTCGAAGCGCTCGTCGTCGCCCATGTACGCGACCACGCGGCCGTCGCGGGCGATGATCACGTTCGCGCCCTCGTGCTTGAACCGGCCGAGCGCGGTGTGCTTGACCGGCGTCGAGGTCGGGTCGAGCGGGTCGATCTCCACGATCCAGCCGAACCGGTTGACCTCGTTGGGTTCCTGGGCGATGTCGAAGCGCTTGTCGAACTTCTCCCACTTGCGCGTCGACGTGCCGGAGACCAGCCCGTAGCGGGTGAGGCGCTCCTTGACGACCGGGTCGGTGACCGTGTTGCCGTTGGCGAAGTACTGGTTGAAGTTCTCCTCGCCGGACAGGATCGTGCCCCACGGGGTGACGCCGCCGGCGCAGTTGTTCTGCGTTCCCAACACCTTCGTGCCGGTCGGGTCGACGCTGGTCTTGAGGTACTGGGACCCCGCGGCCGGCCCCGTCACCTTGAACGGCGTGGTGAGCGTGATGCGGCGGTTGTAGCGGCGGTCGACCTTGGGGACCAGCTTGCCGCTGCGGCGGTCGCGCTCGACCAGGACCACGGACAGGCCGTGCGCGGCCCACGCGATCTCGACGTGCTCGCGCTTGGGGTCGGCGCCGTTCCAGTCCTTGAACATGAACTCTTCGGTGGTGTACTCGTGGTTGCTGACCATGAGCCACTGGTCGTGGCGGTCCAGCGGCACGAGCCCGCAGAAGTCGTTGTTGAAGCCGAACTGCTGGGCCTGCGCGGCCGCGGTCTGCTTGTCGAAGTCGAACTTCGGCGCGCCGGGCAGGATCGGGTCGCCCCACCGGATGACGACGGAGTGGTCGTACCCGTCCGCGGTGACCACGCGGTCCTCGGTGTTCGGCGCGACGGCGGTGAAGTTCAGCCCGTCGCGTCGCCGACCGCCACCCAGGTCCTTGTCGGCGGCCTCGACCTTGTCCGCGCCCTCGGTGCCGACCGGGGCCGCGACGGCGGTACCGGCGCCGACCAGACCCGCGCCGGCACCGGCGACGGCGAGCACCGCGCCGGCCTTGAGCAGCCCGCGCCTGCGCACCACGTCGCCGACGACGTCACCGAAGTACGCGTTGTCCGAGGTGTTGGGCGCCTCGTGGGCGCACGCGTCGCCGCAGCGGTACTTGCAGGTGATCGCCGACCGGCCCAGGGGGTGGTTGGGCAGCAAGGGCAGCAGGCGCCGACCCTGATTGGTGGATGAGGACACACGGACCTCCGAAATCGCTCAGTGGGAACTGGGCGACCGTAAGTGCGCAAATCCACCGCTGGGGAGCTACCGGATGAACGAAAAGCAAACACCTATCGGGTGGTATTTCGGAACGGGCTGGTCACGCCGCGTGTCGGCGAGGTGTCCAAAACCGATCACTCGCCGATCTTCTTGGCGGACAGCGTGACGGTCGTCGTGCAGTCGACCACCTGGCCCGCGGCGACGCTCTGCGCGACCGTCGTCCAGTTCCGGTCGAGGATCAGCAGACGGCCCTGACCTGTGGCGTCCTCCTCGCGGAGGAAGTACAGGCCGGCCGCCTGCATGGTGTCCTGCGCGGTCTGGTGGACCATGCCCACGACGTTCGGGACCGTGCAGGTCTTCGGCGGCGGTGACGTCTCGACCGCGCGCTCCGCGGTGGTGGTCGAAGTGGTCGGTGTTCCGCTCGGCGCCTTGTCGTCCGCCTTGTCGTCCGCGTTGGCGATCGCGCCGGCCACGACGAGTGCCGCGACGATGCCCACCGCCCACTTCACCTTGTTCGCCATCGAGGCCTCCCGATTCAGGTTCCCGCTTCCGGAGAGGCACCGTGGTCATACGTTCAGGTGAATTCAGCCCACCAATTCCTCACCGACGAGGACTGCCTCGTCGGTCACCGGGGCGTCCTCCTCCCGGCCGATCGCCAACAGGCAGGCGGCGAGCACGCAGCACACCGCGGCGACCACGAACGGCTGGGCGAGGTGGCTGACGAACGTGGCCGCCGCGGCGCCGCCCAGCCAGCGGAGGAAGTTGTAGCCGGCACTGGCCACCGGTCGCGGCGCCGGGCTCACGCTCATCGCCGTGCTGGTGAACAGGGTGTTGAGCAGTCCGGACACCAGGCCGCTGACGATCACCGCGACGACCAGCAGCGCCTTGTCGGGCACGGCCATGACCAGCATCAACGCCGCGAACGCGAGCACCGCCACGATCGTGGCGCGCCGTTCGCCCAGCAGGTCGGCGAACCGCGGCGCGAGCCACACGCTCGACACCGCCACGCACGCGCCCCAGCCGAAGAACACCAGTCCGATCCCGACCGCGCTCCACCGCAGCACGAACGGCGACCACGCCAGCACCGCGAAGAACGCGGCCGTGTAGAGGGCCGAGCCGAGCGCGGTGCGCAGCAGGCCGGGGTGGCGCAGCGCCTTGAGCGGGTCGAGCAGGCCGACGCGGTGGGTGGGCCTGTCGGCGTCGAGGAACACGGAGCAGAGCACGAACGCGATCAGCATGAGCACGGCCGTGCCGAGGAACGGCGCGCGCCAGGACACGCTGCCGAGCAGGGCGCCGAGCAGCGGTCCGACCGAGAGCCCGAGCCCGAGGGCGGCCTCGTAGAGCAGGATCGCGCCCTTCTGGCCGCCGGTCGCGGCGCCGACGATGACGCTGAGCGCGGTGGCGATGAAGAAGGCGTTGCCCAGGCCCCACACGGCGCGCAGGCCGACGAGTTGGCCGATGGTCCCGGCGAGCGCGCACAGCAGGGTGGCCGCGACGATCAGCGCGAGGCCGACGACCAGGGTCCGCTTGGCGCCGAACCGTGCGCTCGCCGCGCCGGTGAACAGCATCGCGAGGACCTGGACGCCCAGGTAGGAGGAGAACAGGAGGGTGACCTGCGACGGTGTCGCGTGCAGGCCTTCGGCGATGGACAACAGGATGGGGTCCACGAGGCCGATGCCCATGAACGCGATCACCGCGGCGAACGCCGTGACCCACACCTGACGGGGTTGGTCGAGGAAATTCACTTAGCTAGTCTAACATTATTTGTTTCGCCTAGCTAAGTAAGTGGGTTCACGCGGGGTGCCGGCGGGCGCAGTACGGTCGGTCGCGTGGATGCCGTGGTGTTCGACCTGGATGGCGTGCTCGTCGACTCCGAGCGGGTGTGGGACGAGGTGCGGCAAGCGTTTGCGGCGGCGCACGGCGGGGTGTGGTCGGCGGATACGACGCGGGCGATGCAGGGGATGAGCACGCCGGAGTGGGCGGCGTACCTGGTGTCGGAGGTGGGGGTGCGGCTGCCGGCGGCGCAGGTCGCGTCCGGCGTGGTCTCGGAGATGACCAGGCGGTACGCGGCCGGACCACCCGTGCTGCCGGACGCGGTCTCGGTGGTCCGGGCGGTGGCCTCCCGGGTGCCGGTGGCGATCGCGTCCTCGTCGCCGCCGGTGTTGATCTCGTCGTTCCTCCGGGCGACCGGGTTGGACGACGTGGTGCGGGTGGCGTTGAGCAGCGAGGAGGCCGGCGCCGGCAAGCCCGCGCCGGACGTGTACCTGCTCGCCGTCGCGCGACTGGGGGTGACGGCGTCGCGCTCGGCGGCGGTCGAGGACTCCACGAACGGGTTGAAATCGGCGTTGGCGGCGGGACTGACCGTGTTCGCGGTGCCGAACCCGCACTTCCCGCCGGACCCGGTGGTGCTCGCCCGGACGTCGGTGCTGGGGTCGTTGGCGGAGTTGCCCGGACTGCTTTGAGCCCGGGCGGTTCCGGCTTCGGGCCGCTCCGACTTCGGGTGGTTCCGATCTAGCCTCGGTGGCATGGGTCAACGAGTTGCGGTGGTCACCGGTGCGGCGCAGGGGATCGGGTTGCGGATCGCGGATCTGCTGCGGTCCGAGGGGTACGAGGTCGTCGGGTTCGACCTGCGGCCGACACCCGGTGGAGTGGTGGGTGACGTCGCTGATCCGGGTGACGTCGCGGCACTGGCGGCGCGGGTGGGGTCGCGGGTGGACGTGCTGGTGAACAACGCCGGCATCGCGGGCATCGTGCCGTTCGAGGACATGACGACGGAGCAGTGGTCGCGGATCCTGTCGGTGAACCTGACCGGGCCGTTCCTGCTGACGCAGGCGTTGGGGCGGGTGATGCTGGCCCGGGGGTCGGGGTCGGTGGTGAACATCGCGTCGGTGGCGGGGTTGACCGGGGTCGCGGATCGGGCGGCGTACAACACGACCAAGCACGGGTTGATCGGGCTGACGCGGACGCTCGCGGTGGAGTGGGGTGGGCGCGGGGTGCGGGTGAACGCGGTGTGCCCGGGGTGGGTGAAGACGGAGATGGACGTCGAGTCGCAGGCGGGCGGCCATTACGCGGACACGGACATCACCGACCACGTCCCCCTGGCCCGCTTCGCCCAGCCGGACGACATCGCGCAGGCCGTGTCGTTCCTGTCCGACCCGACCCGCAGCGGCTACATCAACGGCGTCGCGCTGCCGGTGGACGGCGGTTGGACGGCCGATGGCAGCTGGCAATCCCTTCGCCTGTCCAAACGCTGAACATCAGAATCGTTCAACAATCCCCCTCCTCAAGAGTAGAATCGTTCAACAATCCAACGCGGGGTCACGCGGGGTCACGCGGGGTCACGCGGGGTCACGCGGGGTCACGCGGGGTCACGCGGGGTCACGCGGGGTCACGCGGGGTCACGCGGGGTCACGCG